>JAFTRQ010000172.1 GCA_017462125.1 Clostridia bacterium
AAAAAGAAAGCCATATATCGACGACGGACATACCATATATGATATGTCAGGGCTAACAGATAAAAAGCAAAGCTCCACGACCGATAACGTGGGACTAACAGGAAAAGAGAAAATCGCAGCCATCATTGCCGCATTTGAGTGTTACTTGCCCTTATTGCTGATCGTAATCGGCAGCTTCGTACTTGTGATGCTCCTGATAATGCTATGGCTTCGCTGAGAAAAAACATTCTTGCTCCAAGATGCGTTTTCCCACATTTTCTATTCCAAAGTCAATTAACCAAGGAGTTTTCCAATCATGTCAAAGAGACTAATATCCATGATTTTGATAGTAGCAATGCTGTGTTCTATGCTACTGACGTCATGTGACATATCAAAATTGGCTACATCGACGGGCAATGCTCAAAATACGCCCACAACCGATACAGCCGATGAAGGCGCACAAACGTTACAGATTCTCAAAAGCAACGCAAAGCTTACACAGGATCAGTTGCTCTCGCGCATTAAGGCAGAGTATCTGATCACCAACGGCGGCTATGCGGACAGCGATCCAATCGTGGCTATCATAACGCTTCCCGGTGCTTCGCTTATCGACAGTTATATGAGCACGAGCGCTGTCGGCAGTGTGTCCGATTACGTCCACTCGGTTGAGGGCAAGGCGGCTGAGGAATCGATTTTGGCTGAACAAAGCAGCCTGATCGACGAGCTTTACGCCGAAGGACTCATTTCGGGTGTTGCATATAGCTATTCTACCGTTATGAACGGTGTGGCTGTAAACACCACCTATGGCAATCTGAAAAAGATCTCCGAAAAGAGCAACGTGTATCAGACCATTTTGTCGGATACATTCAATCGTCCGACTGCCATCGAGGGCACCGATGCATCCGGCATCGTAAACCCTGTTGACGTATATCCGACGGGAATATTCAATTCTTCCTCTGCCGTATCCTCCACCGGTGAGAGATTCACGGGTAAGCATACGGCTGTGGCGGTATTGGACTCGGGCTTTGACTGTGAGCATACTGTGTTCCAAAACCAACCCGAGGGCGAGCTTTTGATAACACAAAAGACCGTTTCGTCGGTTTTGGCAAACACAACTGCCATTAAACTTGATAGATCGCTTGAACTTATGGACGTGTATTACAGTGACAAGATCCCCTTTGTCTTTGACTACGCCGATAAGGACAAAAACGTAAATCCTTACGATTCCGAGCATGGAACTCACGTAGCGGGTATTATTGGCGGTATGGATGATACCATCACGGGTATTGCAGTTGATACACAGCTTGTGCTTATGAAGGTATTCCCCGATCTCGACGACGGCGGCAAGACCGAGGATATCTTAGCTGCACTTGAGGATGCGGTATTGCTTGGCGTAGACGCCATCAATATGTCGCTCGGCTCATCCTGCGGCTTCTCGAGAGAGGCGGATGGCGATGCTATCAATGCCGTGTACGACAAGATCAATGAAAGCGGTATCAGCCTTATCTGCGCTGCCAGCAATAGCTACAGTTCTGCTTACGGCGGAGAGGGTGGTAACACCAATAAGGTCACCAATCCCGACTCTGCTACGGTTGGTTCTCCCTCCACGTATCCCGGTGCGCTCTCGGTTGCTTCTATCAGCGGTACGAAGAGCAAGTACATCGTTGCCAACGATAAGCAGATCATATTCTTTACCGAATCCAATAACATTGCGGGCGATCCCAACGATTTCTTCGATGAGCTTAATATCGGAACGGGCGAGGGTCAGACATTATCCAAGACCTTTGAATACGTCACGATCCCCGGTGTTGGTATGAAGGCAAATTACGCTGCGTTCTCCAAGGATGAACTGAAGGGCAAGATCGCTCTCGTTCGCCGAGGTGAGAATACATTTGAGGACAAGGCACTTCAGGCAAAGCTTGCAGGTGCGGCGGCTTGTATCATCTACAACAACGTAGAGGGTGATATACTTATGTCGATGGGTAAGTCCGATCACATTCCCACCATCTCCATTTCCAAGGAAGACGGCTCGGTACTCTCACAGACACCCAGAGGCACTATCACACTTACATATCATAATCAAGCAGGTCCGTTTATGTCGGACTTCTCAAGCTGGGGTCCGACAGCAGACCTTAAGCTCAAACCCGAGATCACCGCTCACGGCGGCAATATTCTCTCCTCCGTGCCCGGTGGCGGATACGACGAGCTGAGCGGTACCTCTATGGCTACCCCTAACCTTTGCGGTATCGTGGTGCTTATCCGTCAGTATCTCAAGGAAAAATATCCCTTATACAACTATCAGCAGATATCCGTTATGGCTAATCAGATGCTGATGTCCACCGCAACCATTATTGTCGATCAGCAGGCTAACCCCTATTCGCCGAGAAAGCAGGGTGCAGGCCTCGCAAGCCTTTCAAATGTTGTTAACACGAAGGCTTACCTGACCGTAGATGGAATTGACCGCACCAAGCTCGAGCTTGGCGACGACAAGGAAAAACGCGGTGTATATGAAATGACCTTCTCGGTAGTCAATCTTTCCGAGGACACACTCTCCTACGATCTGTCGCTTATCGCAATGACCGAGACCGTATCAAAGTCAGACAGCGACTACGTGGCAGAAAAGGCTCAGATACTTGGAGGCGAAACCGTATTTTCGGTAGGCGGATCTGTTATTTCCGGCAGCACGCTTAACGTACCCGGCAATTCTACTGTCGAGATTACCGCAACCTACACAATGTCGGATGCGGATAAGCAGATGATAGATAAGCTTTTCCCGAACGGTATGTTCGTTGAGGGATTTGTAAAGCTTACCGCTTCCAAAGAGACGAAAATAGACCTCAATATTCCATTCCTCGCATTCTTCGGCGATTGGACACAGGCTCCTATGTTTGACAAGACCTACTACGAGGTTGAGTCCGAGGCGCACAATGCCGCTATCGACGAAGAGGACAAGCTGAAGGCGGATTACTACGCTACGACCCCCTACGGCTCTTATTACTACAACTACATCATTCCTCTCGGAACCTATCTCTACGATGTGGATACGAATATGTATGATGCAATACCTGCCACAGAGCAGCATATTGCCATATCGGATACCCTCGGCACCATCGATGGACTCTCCGCGGTCTACGCAGGTCTTTTAAGAAATGCAAAAACGATGACCTACACCATAGTGGATAAGGTCACAGGGGAAGAGGTTTACCGCAAGGAGGTTACAAATGCCAATAAGGCGTATTTTGTAAACGCTCCTTTCCCAAATTACGAGTTCCTCAATGTAAAATCCCAACAGCTCGGCCTCGTCAACAACCGTGAGTACACCTTCTTGATGGAAGGAACGCTCGATTATGGTGATGGAGGTGTGTCAAGCAATATCCGCAACCACTTCACGTTTGACTTCTGCCTCGATAACGAAGCCCCCATCTTGAAGGATGTAAAGTACGAAAAGGAATATGATAAGACACTGAAAAAGGATCGCTATTATCTTACAATGACGATCTACGATAATCATTACGTGCAGTCTATCACTCCCATAACCTTTACATCATCGCAGACATACGCTTTCTTAAGCGAAACTCCCATTCCCGTGTATAGCCAAAAAGGGCAAGATAACGTGGTACGCATAGAGATCACCGATTACCTTGAGGACCTTTATATGGATGAGCTTATCACATCCGCAATCTCCTTCTCCATTGACGACTATGCACTAAACTCCAACATCTACATTTGTCAGCTTCCCGGCACGAAAGGTGACTTTAAGTTTACCAAGGACGGCACAGAGGACGGCACGGATCTTTCCATTCTCACGCTCTACGAGGGCGAGGTTGTGGATCTCACGCAGTATCTCTATACGTCGGATACGTCGGTTGATGCCTTCAAGGATTATCTCCGCTATCTCAATTGGGAATCTTCCAACGAGAAGGTATCCGCCGTCAAGGACGGAGAGATCTTAGGTGTCAAGGCGGGTAGAACGACAATTACCGTTACAGAGCAGCTTGACGGAAAGCAGGCAAATCTGCTTATCAACGTCAAACCCCGACCGACCGATAATCAAGAAAAGAGCAAGCAGCTTGCAAACCAAAGGAAATCGGTTGACAATGTTGAGGACGAATACGTTGAGTCCATTCGCTTTAGCTATTTTGATACGATCTTCGCCTATTCCCGCGCCGCTCAGACGAG
>JAFTRQ010000173.1 GCA_017462125.1 Clostridia bacterium
GGAGCAGCCCTCAGGAAGCTCGTAGCGAGCGTAGGCAAGACCGTCAGGCTTATAGGGCTGACCGTTCTCGTCTAATTTGTAACCAGCCTCAATAGGATCAAGTCGGAAGAAGGAAACGTGCTGGCCGTTGTAAATGCCTGCATCGATCAGAGATTGGGTATCAAAAATTGCAAGATGCCATTCACCGTCCACAATCGCGGGCTGACGGAGCATAGAACCGTCATCAACGGGAGCAGTTCCGTGAGAACCAATGTAGAGCTGTACGTCTGCGCCAACTGCATCTGCGGTGCGATAACGGATCACCACGTAGCGCGCACCCTTTACGTTCGCAAAGGGATACCAATAGGGATCGGGTCCCTTGGGAACTACGTGCAGGTATCCGTTGACAACCTCGGTGGACTCAACCTCATTTGCACCGGTTAGAGTATTCAGCGCTTCGGCATCAAATACGTTCACAGGCTCCATAGGATCCGCCGTGGTTTGCTCCTCGGTGGGATCCTCGGGCTTATCGGTAGGAGTCTCAGGCTTGTCTGTAGGCGCCTCTGTGGGATCCTCGGGCTTGTCCGTAGGAGCCTCAGTGGGATCGTCGGGCTCAGCAGTAGGAGCCTCGGTGGGATCGTCAGGCTCTGCGGTGGGAGCCTCGGTAGGAGTCTCGACAGTGGTATCGCCAATCGTGGTGTCTTCGGGGTTCTTATCACCGGTACAAGCCACAGCGGTAATCACCAGAGCGAGCATGAGAATTGCGATGAAAAGTAGCTTCTTCATGGGGGGATTTCCTTTCTGGATTTTTTAACTTCAGCTTACGCCGACCGCTTATAGTGTCGCTTCCTTTGATCAAAAAACTCTTGCGATATACGGTATGCAAAGCTTTCGTGTATATATATTATATCATGACTTAATTGGCTCGTCAATCCAGTTTTTCTTGCTATAATTGTGTCGCCGCTTTACCTTTTCGCAGATTTATCTGTTATCCTTCGTTTATAAATAAAAAAATGAAGGCTCACGCCTCTGTTCTCCACCGGTTTCGGAGTACTGAAGCGAGAGCCTCTTCGTTTTCATTCTGTCTATCTCAGGAGCAATAATTTTTGGTTCGGGTCATGAAGACTTTTCATCATATTT
The DNA here is from genome assembly GCA_017462125.1 of Clostridia bacterium. The sequence goes on from JAFTRQ010000173.1 coordinate 1,120, forward strand.
GGTTACGTTGACGGTACTCGGTAGGACTGCATCCGATCAATTCCTTAAAATTATGATGGAAGGTAGCCAAGGAAGTGTATCCGCATTGAGTCACAATATCCGCTATCTTGCTGTTGGTATTCTTCAAAAGATAGCAAGCGCGGTTGACCTTCGCGTTTCGGACGTAAGCCGTGTAAGGGATCCCAACCATGGTGCTGAATGCCCGTGATAAGTAAGAGGCGGAGTATCCAAGCTCCTCTGCCACGATCGTCAAGGCGCACGGCGTGTGAATGTTTTGCTCTACGTAATACAGGACTTCCCGAAGCATACGGTCTCGTCCCATCAGCTTCTCCTCTTGGGTAGGATCCAATTTCTCGTAGAAAAGAGCGCAAACACTGTACAGGAAACCCTTGATCTTACTGATTGATGAGGATCTATCAATCCCTTTGAGGAGTTCCCAGTACACCGACGGAACATCATGGATCACGGGTGAGGTCAAGGGATACTGCTTGAAACGAGAGGAAACCGTTCCGATCAGTTCAGGAGAAAAAATGCAAACTCCGGCAAGGCTTGTTTCGTCGGTTGATATACTGTGCAAAAAATTTGACTTCACAAGAAGCATATCTCCCGCTTTCAGCTCGTACTCCTCCTTTTCAACGCGCATCTTTATAGCACCCTCGTAAACAAGAATGAGTTCAAAGGTACGGTGCATATGCATAGGAAAACTTAAACCATAGTAATACTCAAGCGAGAAATACTCCGGTCCGATATCATGATCCCAATCGTAAAAAAAATTATGCATAATGTCCCTCCTTTCCGTTACACCGGTATCATAACATCTTTTCTTGCTTTTGTCTACTGCGTTTTTGTAAACTTCTTGTCGGTTTTTTCATTTTGTCAGAAACAGTCACATCTACCCAACAAGTCGATTTATTTAGTATCATCTTTCAGCCAAGCAAAATTGTCAATTCGATTTGGTTTGAAGTTGGCTCACCAAAAACAGAGGGGCATCAGTATGATGCCCCTCTGTTTTTGATAATCCGTCACGGAATCGAAACCTTCAAGCCGCAAGGCACAAGAAAAGAGGCATCCTCCGGGGGCGGCTTGACCCGAGCGAAGCGAGGATTTCGTGTTCCCGATGGGTCACCACTGACAACCTAAATCGAATGATTCGATTTAGGTTGTTTTTCTTTTTGTCTCAAAGCATTTTCAGATGGTGATCGTAAGCCTCACTTTCTTCCGTCTCAACTCATACGATTTCCGGATATGCGCCAGTATGGTCGTTTCCCTGTCACAAACATACAGACCCTGACCCTCATCAGGACCTGTCTGTAAGGGGCTATTGAAATAGATGTGTATTTCGTCGTCGAATACCATAACAGAACAAGGGGGACGCTCTCAGTTTGAGCATCCCTCTTATTCTATTATTTGCTCATACTTGAGACACCGTATTTACTCGAATATTCCCCGTACTTATCGCTATAATGCGCATTACCTGCTTTCAGACTCTTAATCACCTCGTGAGCATTCATCGTATGCTCGCTTACGTCGATGATACCAACGGCAATGTTGGAGCAATGGTCACTTACTCGCTCAAAGTTGGTAATGAGATCCGACCAAATAAATCCGGTTTCCACAGTGCAAGAGCCTTCCTTAAGTCTTGCGATGTGGTTGTTACGGAGAAGCGTTTTCAGATTGTCGATCACCTGTTCAAGAGGCTCAACGTCGTATGCGAGAGCAATATCGTTATCGACAAAGGCTGCCTCGGTCAAGGCAAGTATTTCATCCGTTGCGGCGCAAAGAACGGCAAACTCCTCTCTTGCGGCAGGCGAGAACTCAATGCCTTTTTCACGGAGCTCCTCCACCGATTCAAGCACATTTACGGCGTGGTCGGAGATACGCTCGAAGTCGCCGATTGCCTTGAGGAGCTTGGTCACGGTTGCGCTATCCTCATCGGATACCTGACTCTTACTGAGCTTTGTAAGATACGTTCCGAGAATATCCTCGTAGTGATCGGTATCATCCTCGATCTTTCTGATTTTCTCGGCAATTTCGGGGGAATA
>JAFTRQ010000174.1 GCA_017462125.1 Clostridia bacterium
GGATTTAAAAATCACTTGCAACACGATAGTAGTGAGGCTTTGATTAAAATCTACACGGTTTTATAAGATAAAATGGCTACTCTATTGCCAATTTTTGAGGAAGTTTTTTGGCTCCACCTTTTTTTCAAAAAAGGTGGAAACCGCATCCCCCACGTCCCCATAAATTGCAATTTAGCAGGAGGTGTGCAAGGGTCTTGAAGACGAGTTTGTTGCATATAATGAAATCAGATCGGGAAGGACGGAGAACTTTTATGAATTTCGGGGTGGCACATGGAAGAAGAGGCAGGAGAGGATTGCGGCGGATTCTTGCCGTGATGCTTGTCCCTTTTGTCATTTTGCTTTCGATGCGTCAGCTTTGCGTTCCCACAGGTGCGCTTGACCGTGTTGCAGAGGTGACGGAAGCAATGCGAGAGGGCTTTTACACGTTTGCGGAAAGTATTGACGTCAGCGAGTACGGCATTACTTCGAATGAATTGACACAGCTGTTTGCAACGGTCATCAAGGATGATCCTTATCTTTTTTACGTGGACACAAGGCTCTCATATTCATACAGGCGGGACGGATGTGTCATTTCCCTGAAGCCGCTTTATACAATGTCGCCCTCGGAGGTTGAAGCGGCGTGGCTTTATTGCCGTGACAGGGTGCGTGAGATCGCAAACCTTGCTTGCGGAGACGAGGTGGAGCGCGCGCTGTGGCTGCACGATTATATCTGCCAAGGCTTTTCCTACGATGATAGCCTTCAAAATCACAGTATGTATGAAATGCTCAGAACAGGGAAGGGTACCTGTCAGGCATACACACACCTGTACATAGCGCTGCTGCGGGAGGTTGGAATCGAATCTCACTTCGTTGCAAGCGACTCGCTTGCCCACATATGGAATCTTGTTCGGATCGGTGGCTTGTGGTATCATACCGATCTGACATGGGATGACTCGGCAAGCCAAGAAACTGTAAGCAGGAGGCATTTTCTCTTGTCCGATGCTGCGGCTATTGAGAGAGGACACGGAGATTGGTATTCACCTATTGAGGTCGTATGCCTCTCGGAGCTTTACCGCGACGTTGATTTTGACGCAATGCTGAGTGCGGAAGCTCTGTCGGGCGACGTAGATCACAACGGACAGGTCGATCTTGCAGATCTTCTTGCTTTGCGGATATGGCTGAAGGATGCAAGCGGCAAGCTTGCATTGACGGCGGGATTTTGTGTCGGGTGCGCGGACCTCGATCAGAACGGTGTTGCGGCGGATACTGACGTCATCCTTCTGCGCAGGAAACTTTTGCAGGGGAATTGACAAATCAGAGAAAATAAGCTATACTTATTATATAATATAATGAAGCAAAGGACCGTGACGAATGAAGGACAATGTAAAAAGAGCCGCTGAAGCGGTTGATATATTAAAGACGGTTTATCCCGATGCGACCTGCGCGTTGCAATGGGGAGGATATGATGGATGGAAGCTGCTTGTGATGGGAAGGCTTTCAGCACAGTGCACCGATGCCCGTGTAAATATTGTTTGCGAGGAGCTTTTCGCGCAATATTCCACTCTCGAAGGTCTTGCGGAAGCGCCCCTTGAAGAGATCGAGCGCATCGTTCACCCCTGCGGGCTCTACCGTATGAAGGCGAAGGATATCAAGAACTCCTGCAGAATGCTCATCGACGATTTTGGAGGTGTCGTACCGGATAATATGGATGATCTCCTCAAATTGCCGGGTGTTGGCAGAAAGATCGCCAATCTGCTTCTCGGTGACATCTACAAAAAGCCTGCGGTAGTGGCGGATACCCATTGCATCCGTATCTGCGGCAGACTTGGCTTTTACTCCGAGGATCTGAAGGATCCCGTTAAGGTCGAAAAAATTATGTCGGGCTATCTTGAGCCCGAGGAGCAGAGCGATTTTTGCCACCGTATCGTGCAGTTTGGGCGCGACGTGTGTATTGCAAGATCGCCTAAGTGCGAGGATTGCCCGCTTTCGGAGATCTGCGAAGGAAAAAGAAGTTGAATTTTAAGGAGACAGTTATGGAAAGAAGATTCAGAAATTTTGAGCCTGCACCCTTTTACTTTTTGAACGATACCGTCGATCGCGACGAGCTTATCCGTCAGTTGGATTTTATGAAGGAGAATGAAATTCCCGCATTCTTTCTTCACCTGAGAGACGGTATAACAGATCAGGCATGGGGAACCGATGTTTTTTATTCCAACGTGCGATTTATCGCCGAAGAGAGCATAAAGCGCGGAATTACCATGTGGCTTTACGACGAGGATTCTTATCCCAGCGGACAGTGCGGCGGTCACGTCGTTATCGATCGCCCCGAGCTTGAGGGAAGAACTCTTCAATTTGTAAAGATAGATGCCAAGGCGGGCGATACCGCTCGCCGTCTGCTTGGCAGAGTAAAGGGAATTGCGGCTTATGCTATTACAAAAAAGAACGGTGAGGAGCAGGTACGAAGGCTTAATTCTCCCTTTGGTCCCGTGCGCCGTCATTGGTACAGAATGGATTGGCATTCGACCTATTATTGCGATTATATGGCTGACGGTCAGACCTATGACCACATCCGCGCCCTTTCGGCATTCCCCGAGGTTATGTTTGAAGCCGAGGCGGATGAGGATTGCGAGCTTTATATTGTTTACGCTATCCCCAGCCAGAGCAGCAAGTACCATACGAATCTCGACTGTATGAAAAAAGACAGCTTCAAGGAATACAAAAAGCGCATACTTGATCGCTATGCGGCTGCGGTGGGTGACCTTTTCGGTACGAAGATTCCCGGTATCTTCATAGACGAGCCCACTCTTGGCGGCAACTTTAGTGAAGAGCTTTGCGAATTTTTCTATAATCGCTACGGATATAAGCTGGAGGACAACCTGTATAAGCTTTACGGCGATTATGAGGGTGAATGCAAACAGCTTCGCCGCGATTATTCCGAGGCAATGATGGCGATGTTCGAGGAGAATTTCCTGTTGCCGCTGAAGGCTTGGTGCAGGGAGCACAATCTTCTTATGACAGGACATTTCAACGGAGAAGAGGATCCCTTGGTTCAAGCGGCGGTGGGACAGAACATATACAGACAGACCAAGATAATGGACGTGCCCGGATTTGATATAATCACGCCCAATATCGGTAACATTGAATACTGCGCGCTGAATTTCGGCGCGAATATGGTAGCGTCGGCGGCGGAGCAGTCGGGTAGAAAGACAATATTTTCCGAATGCTTTGCGCTGTCGCCCTTTAATATGGGATATCACGGTCTCAGAAAGACCGCCGATTGGCTTTTTGCCAGCGGTATAAATTGGCTTGTGCCTCACGGCTTCCATTACGGATACAGCGCCTACCACAGAGCTGACGCAGGCAAGTCGTTCTTCTTCCAGGATCCATATTTTGATGAATATAAGACCTTTGCCGCTTATGCCGGCAGAGTATGCAAGCTTTTGCATGATTTTGAGCGTAAGAATGATCTTCTTTTAGTCTATCCTTACGGAGGTTTTGCCGAGACAGTACCTTTCAAGAGCGGTCACTCTCCGGTAAAGCCTTGTGAGAGAGGCAGCCTTTACAATTCGCGCCTTCGCGGAGCGGTCAGACATATGATGAAGCATCATATTGGATGGGATGTTTCGGATACCGGCTCGGCTATGGATGGCGAGATCGTTGACGGCAGACTTTACGTTGGAAATTGTTCCTATTCAAAGGTCGTTGTTATCAAGGCGGGCGAGATTGAGGAGAAGGTCTATGAGAGATTGCAAAATGCGGGCATTGATTGCTGTCTTTACGACGGCGACGAGAGCTTCTTCCCGAACGGACTTGAAATGATCGGCGGTGAGCGCGTGCAGACCTACGTTAAGACCAAAGGCAATGATCAAATTATCTTCCTTTTCAACAACGATGAGAATTATGCAAGGTTTTCGGTCAAGGTCGGAGACAGAGCGGCTTGGGTCTATGACGCGCAGACGGATATTTCGAGAGCGGTCACGGTCAAGGACGGCTTTGCCGCGCTTGCTTTGCAAGGATTCGGCTCGATGATTCTTGTAATTTCGGACGAGCCTTGCTCACCCGTTGGAGAGGCTTATATTCCTGCGGAAAAGATAGACTTTATTCCCGAATACGTTGCCGATCCTCAGCACACCTATATGCCCAAGGGGGCGAGAGCGGCTATCTCCTATTTCGATATGAAAATAGAGAAAAACGGCGAGGTCAAAGACTACGGTACTGTGCGTCGCGGCGCGCTTCGTGAGTATATCGGAACACATGATGCTATATACTTCCCGCAGTATTACTACCGACCGGGATTTGATATCGGCAGGAGGATGTATAATACTTATCCTTGCAATGCAACCTATACCGTCAAGCTGGAATCTGCCGATAAGAGTGATTGGTTACTCTTTGACAAGCATTCGATAGAGGGTAATTTTAAAATTTTCTGGAATGGAGAAGAAATTCCGAGAGCGTGTTTTGAAAAGATTCGAATTTACGATATGAGCAATTTCGCGATCCGTCCTCTTTGGCGCGACGGTGAAAATCTGCTTGAAATAAAAATACTCGGAGCGCAGGAGTTCGATGGAGCCAACGGCGATATTTACATTATGAAGACGGAGGTATAAAAATGAGCATTAAAAATAAGCTTGCTCAGAGGCGAGCGTGGCTTGAGGGAGTACAGCATTGCACCTTTGACCCTGAGGGTCCCGGTGTGGTAAGAATCCATCTGATCCCGCCCAAATTCCGTCTGTTCGGGAATCCCGGTTATATCGTTATCCTCAATGGCTATTATATGTTGCCATTAGGATACTCGTGGGCTTTGATGCTGTCTGCGTTTATGCGCGAGGTCAATGCCTTCGACGGCAGTGAGATCAGCGAAGAGGATGAAAAACAGATCTATGATAATACCGTCAAGGCAGTCTGTAGGGTATATCCTGCCATTGATAAGGAAGATGTTCGGGAGGATCTTGACGAGCTGCTTGACGTGATCTTTGCCGTTGCAAGAGGCGGTGATCCCGAGATTGAGATCGAAAAGCTTTCGGTGCGAGCGTACGCAAAAAATATGACGGCACCTCACAGAATGGATCTGATGGTCAGCGCTATGACCGACGAAAGCGGAGCTTGGAGGTGTAATCAGAAATGCCGATTCTGCTACGCCGCAGGACAAGCGCTTGGAAAAACGAAGGAGCTTTCAACCGATCAATGGAAGGCTGCTATTGACATATTGCGCGCTGCAGGTGTGCCTATGCTGACCTTTACGGGTGGAGAGCCCACCTTGCGTGAGGATATTGCCGAGCTGATCGAGTATTCCCGTTGGTTTATCACAAGATTGAATACCAATGGCGTTGCGCTCACCGAGGAGCTTGTGAGTGCTTTAAAGCAAGCGAGCCTTGACAGCCTGCAGATCACCCTGTATTCTCATTCGGAATCCGTGCACAATTCTCTCGTGGGAAGTCAACATTTCAAGGATACCATAGAAGGAATCAAGAGAGCGGTGGCGGCGGGACTTGACGTCAGCATCAATACACCCCTTTGCCGCTCTAACGCCGATTACGTCAAGACCTTGGAATTTATTGCGTCCTTGGGGGTTCGGTACGTAACGGTAAGCGGCCTGATCTGTACGGGTGGGGCGGAAACAGGATACGAGCAGCATGATCTTTCCGCCGAGGAGCTTTATGAGATCTTGAAGGCGGCAAAGGCATTTTGCGACAGCCACGGTATGGAGATCGACTTCACGTCTCCCGGCTTGATACCTAAGGAAAGGCTAGAGGAGCTGTCGATGAACGTTCCTGCCTGCGGTGCGGCGCTCAGCAATATGGCAATCGCACCCGACGGCACGGTGATCCCGTGTCAAAGCTGGTTGAATTCGAACGCAGGGCTTGGAAACGTTTTGAAAGACAAATTTGAAGCAATATGGAAACACGAGATGTGTAAAAAATTGCGCGGAATGAGTGAGGACGAGGCGATAAGCTGTCCTTTCAGAGCAGAGAAGCGAGGTAAGTGATTTGGCAAGAGCAGAGAAGGATCCTTATGCAAAGGAAACTATAAGAAAAAAGAGAAAATTTCCTGTTGAAAATACGGTTTGGCTGATCATCTGTATTTGTATACAAGCCGCTTTGATTGTTTTTGCGGTCCTGTATACGCCACAACCCAAGGACGTGATCAATTTTTATACAGTTGAGGTCGAGCCCTTGGAGGACGGCAGTCTTGACATCACCTACAGCTTTGAGTGGACTGCGCTTGATAAAAGCGAGGCGTTGACTTGGGTGGAGATCGGAGTGCCGAACGAGAATTTTTTGATTTATCCCGATTCCGTTTCTGACAGCGTTGCCCAAGCTGAAAAATATGCTGAAGACGGATATTGCTCTGTTGTGCTGGACTTCAAGAAAGGATATATTGGCGGAGAAACCGTGGAGTTTTCCTTTAAGATCAATCAGCGACAGATGCTTTGCAAAAGAGATGGTGAGTATTTCTATGAATACGTGCCGGGCTGGTTCAACAATATCCGCGTTGAAAACTATATATTTAAATGGAAGACGGATGAAACCGTGGTGTCAAGCAACGCAGATTCCAACGAGGGCAGATATGCTGTCTGGAGCGGAAGCCTTGATTACGGCGGATATGAGACGATACAGGTAACCTATGCCGACACCGCGTTTGAGGGTGTGGATCTTATCAAGTATAGCCCGTTTGACGGAGCAGGGGCAAACAACGGACTTGAAAGTGATAAATTTCTTGCTGTGATGGTCTGTGTGATTTTTGCGTTGATTCTTACTCCCGTTGAATTTTATATTTTTGATAGCTATGTGTCGTATGGCAGAGGCAGGGGCTTTATTCGCGGTTACGGACATCACATTCACGTTTACGGAGGCGTGAATCCCCGATATCGCAGCGCGTCAAGAGAAGCGGCTGCTTCGCGAACGGTTCATACGGGGGCTCGCGGCGGAGGCTTTGGCGGTTCCGGCGGCAGAGGCTGTGCATGCGCATGCGCCTGTGCTTGTGCGGGCGGCGGACGTGCGGGCTGCAGCCAAAAGGATACCTACGGAAAAAGATTTAAAGCGAAAAAATAATAAAACGGGGTCACCTCATTCGTGAGGCGACCCCGTTTGTACTGTGGTTCCATCATTTTTTATTATATATATATTGCCTGCGTCGTTGCAGGTCATACAGAAGATGTCACGGTAGGTCAGACCGAACGGCTTCAGCTGCTTGTCAAGCCATACCCGGTTCTTTTTTAAAAGTGAAAGGCTGTGATTGTTGATAATGCCGTCCGAGATCAGAATGTGCATCATGCCGCTGTCGGTGTAGGGGAGCTGCAGATCTGTTTTGTCGGGTTGACGGTATTGACTCTTGGGAATGATGCTCATTTTTCCGTTTTCCTCAAGAATTGCGTAGTCTACCTCCTCAAGGTCGAAGATTCCGTTTTGTCTGATTTGGCTGATCAGCTCCTCGATCGAGATGCGTACCCGCTTCATTGCCTTGCGATCAAGCTTGCCGTGTGCGATGATCACCGAGGGCTTGGAGGATAGCAGCCTTTTTGCAAACGGGTATTTTAAGATCAGAGTGGAGGAAAGAACCTCAAGTGAGACCAGAATTGCAATGGGGATCAATGCATCAAAAATCGATTTTTCGGGATTGGTGATGGGCAGAGAGGCAATTTCCGAGAGCAGGATCGTGATCACGAGCTCTCCAACGTCCAATTCACCAAGCTGACGCTTGCCCATAATACGCATAACAACCGTGAGGATCAGATAGATCAGAACGGTTCTGATAAAAACGTTCAGCATTGCCGTACCTCCGCTTTTTACGCTTATTTTGACCGTAAGAGGTGCTTCTTATTCATCGCTTTAACGTGATAATGGTTAAATTGGCTGTCGGATTGTAGATTTAGACGGGGTTTTATGTCAAAACTACCAAAAGTAAAAAACTTTCAAAAAACCTCTTGACAAAAAGTGAAGAAAGTGGTAGAATATTGAGGCTGTCGTGAGACAGGTAACGAACGTGAGCGAAAGCGAGCGGGACAAAGGTTGAAAAAATTAAAAAACTTTTGAAAAACCCCTTGACAAAGCGAAACGTTTGTGATATAATAAACAAGTTGCCGCCAAAAAAGGCGACGGTCACAAACCGAGCTTGAAAAGAAGTTGAAAAAAACTTAAAAAAGTTTTGAAAAA
>JAFTRQ010000175.1 GCA_017462125.1 Clostridia bacterium
AGCCTTCCAAAAGCCTACGAGCTTGTGAAAACGCCCGGCTTTCCTACAATCCGCATCGGCACAAGAATTCTCATTCCCGTTGACGGCTTCAAAGCATGGCTTCGCACAAAATCCAAGGGCGGTGATAGCGATGCCTGAAAACACTACCTTTGGTCTTACCATCCACTATGCAGATTGTTGCGGTAATACTAAAAACTGCACCTATCCGCATACGGCAACGGCAACTACCGAGGAAGAAATTCGCAAGATTGTGGCGCACGACCACGTGCTTGCTGAATTTAAGGATGCATATCGCAGTAAGGACCATTTTGTTAGAGCCGTGGTAGCATCTATGGATTGTGACAATGACCATTCCGAAAATTCCAATGAATGGGTTGCGCCAAAGGACATACCGCATATGTTTCCGAACATCCCCTGCGTTATCGTCACAAGCCGAAATCATATGAAACCCAAGGGAGGCAAATCGACAAGACCTCGGTTTCATGTATTCCTTGCCATTGAGCCTATTACGGATGCATTCGCATACGCGGAATTAATGAAAAAGGTACAAACCGCATTCCCGATGTTCGATGATAATGCCTTGGACGCGGCGAGGTTCTTTTACGGCAATCCCAATGCGGAGGTCAGCATTTACCAAGGCACGTCAACGTTTACGAGGTTTATGGAAGATATGGAATCCGAGCAGATGTTTATGGAGCTTGACGCTATCCCCGAAGGCAGAAGGAACAGCACGATGTCAAAGATCGCGGGAAAGCTCCTCAAACGCTACGGTGACAACGAGGAAAGCTATCAGAAATTTCTTGATAGCGCCGGGCAATGCAACCCACCGCTTGATGATACCGAGCTTTCACAAATATGGCGTAGCGCACAAGGCTTTTATAAAAAGGTACAGGCGCAACCGGGATATGTCTCGCCCGATGAGTATGCCTCACCGCAATGGGAAGAGCCTATCCCCTTTGAACAGCGCAATTTACCTTCCTTTCCCACGGAAGCATTACCGCAAACAATAAAGGATTATGCTCTCTCTGTTGCCGAAAGCACACAAACTCCGGTGGATATGAGTGCCTGTGCAGCCCTTGCCGTTATGGCTCTCTGCCTGCAAGGCAAATACCGCATTAAAGCTAAAGCCGATTGGTCAGAGCCGTTAAATCTCTTTACTGTTATTGTGGCAGAGCCTTCCGAAAGAAAATCGCCTATCATCAACCTTATGACAAAACCGCTTAACGAGTATGAAGCTGAATACAACAGCAGAAATGCCGCCGAGCTTGAGGCGAGTAAGATGAATAAACGCATTCTTGAAAAACGACAACGAGCTTTGGAGGACAAAGCCGCCAAGGGTAAAGCCGACAGCGGTGAGCTTGAGCAATTGGCTCGGCAGATTGCTTCCTATAAGGAAAGAACACCATTACGCCTGTACGTGGATGACATTACCACCGAAAAGCTCAACTCGGTGCTTGCTGACGGTAACGGAAAAGCCGCCATTATATCCGCCGAGGGTGGTATCTTCGATATGCTCTCGGGCATTTACAGCAAAAACGTCAATATCGATGTTATGCTCAAAGGCTACTCCGGGGACTCGATTCGTGTTGACCGTGTTGGCAGAAACAGCGAAAGCATTATGAACCCCGCGCTGACAATATTGCTCACCGTACAACCGAACGTGCTTTCCGAGGTTATGCAAAACGGCACTTTCCGAGGCAGAGGTCTTACGGCGAGATTTCTTTACTGTATGCCCACTTCGCTTGTAGGCAGACGCCGATTCCACACTACACCGATTCCGCAAGAAGTAAGCTCTTTATACGAACGGCTTATCAAAAATCTCTTGGAGGACGAGCAATCGGCTACCCCTGAAATGATAACGCTTTCTGCGGAAGCCGAGGCGTTGCTTGAAGCCTTCTCTAACGAGGTGGAAGGTAAGCTCAAAAC
>JAFTRQ010000176.1 GCA_017462125.1 Clostridia bacterium
CCGAGCAACAAAAAAGCCACTCCTACGAAGGAATGGCAGTACAGTACCGATTTTTCAGAGTATCACGATGAATTTCCCGAGCTTGTTACGAAGGAAGGCGCAGGGTGGTATTACCGCCACGTTCACGCGCTTGCCGAGTTTATCCGTAATAACACAAATAGCGTGAATAAGCGGTTGCATTGCTTGGCGGAGAGAACGAAGGAATGGGATGCGGCGTGGGAGAATAAGGTCAAGCAGTATCAAGTACCGCTTTTCTCGTCGAACACCAATGCCGAGTGGCTTCTGTCCTTCGACAGCGCGATTGCCGATGCCTTGGAGCTTGGTGCGCTACGGTGCGAGGCGGTGACACTTACGGCAGAACAAACAAAGCGTTTGGAGCTATACAAGCCGAAGGATGTGCCGATGAAGGTGCTGACCACACTTGCCGAGTTTTATATTGCAAACAAACAGGAGCAGAGCGAATGGGTGATATTGCCCGTAACCAATATCGGCGCATTTCTCGGCAGCTCGTCGCTCGGAAGGCAATATTTGAGCAAGATACCGCCCGAACTGATGGAACGTAAGCAAAGCAGCTTTGGGGCGAGTGTTTATAAAATGATGATCTGAATAACAATGTAGCCCTCGCTCCAAGCGGAACGAGGGCATCGTGTTATTTTTCCTTGTCTTGCTCGTTATAATAATTCTGAGTATCTTCAGCGCATTTTATAACGCGCTCAACCATTCCTTCTTCGTATATATCGGTATAAAGAAAATCTTTGAGGTCGATTTCACCTTCGGGGCGTTCGTAGGACTTTTCTGCATCATAGGGTGGGTATCTTAAGCAAAATTGTACTGAATAAAACGAGATACCCGATTGATCCATCAATTCTTTCGTTTTCAACAGTATCTCTGCCGCCTTTTCGTTGGTAACGACATCGCTATCAATATACAATACGAGTTCGCCGTTTTTTGCTCCAAGATCACCTACGTTGTAGAATTTATCATTCACAAGGTCGCTTCTTGTAAGCGCGCCTTCAACGGTTTCTTTTCCAAGCTCACGTTCAAACTCCAAGCTGCCGTATCCGATAGACACCGCGTAAGGATACGCCCGACTGTGCAGCACGGTATCGACCATATCGCGGTATTCAAAGAACAGTCTGTTCGCCACGTTTCCGTGCCCCTCGACACGGGAACCGTAGTCGTCGCTCACCAGCCCGCCGAGCATGGAGATCCTCAGCGTAAAATGCCCGTCCATGCTGCCGGGAGACATCACGTGAGCGTAATAGCAGCCGTCCTTAAAGCTGTACGATACGCTGTCAACGGTATAATCGGTATCCGCATAATCGGCCTCAAGGTGCTTTTCCGCCGTACGCCTTGCCAGCGCCCTTGAAATGGGATTCCCCACGAGTCCGTTGGCAAACGAGCAAACGCCTACTATAAGAACGACAGCCAAACAAAAGGCTGCTATTTTCAAAATACGCTTTTTCATTTCTGATCCTCCTTCTTAAACGCATAATGCAAGAGGAACGCTATTGCAATACCAACGAAAACGAAGATAGCATATAGCATCGTCCACATAAGAGTATCTGCAAAGCCGATCTCTACAAGTTGAAAAGCGAATACGGCAAGGTCAATGAAAAGTAACAAC
>JAFTRQ010000177.1 GCA_017462125.1 Clostridia bacterium
CGGTGTCAGACAACGAAGCCTAATGCACATTCAGATCAAAGACCTTGACTTTGATAACAATGTTGTGTACGTGAACGTAACCAAGAATAGAAAGCCTCTCATCGTACCTCTCAATCATAAAACGATGTGTTCGACGTAATAAGATTTTACAATTCAATTACTCAACGACGCTTATATTTCAATGCTTTTATATCATGTGAGTTAATATCATGAAGACTACTGCGTTGAGATGATGGGTCTCATCGGCGCAGGTAACAACCCCATGGTCGGTATGACTGTTGCTGTTGCTGTTGCTATCGAAGAGGCAAGCAAGTAATTTAGTTTATCATTCATTTTGCTGAGAGAAACTTTTTTCAAAAAGTTTCTCTCAGCACCTATTTTTTTACTTTAAAATAGCTTACATATGATAGGGGTAACATCATGCCTTATATGCACAAAAGAACGTTTGACATCTCTAAAAGCATACCAACAGCAGTCACTCGAAACACAGACAACGGCACAGAAATTCATTACGATCCGATGCCGGATCATTTTCAAGTGGACGAGCTCATTGCTATCCCTTTGCAAATCTTAAACCGTAAAGGTTATCTTACCGCGTGCAGTTGTGCGGGGCACCCATTTGATCCGGTGTTTTTCACAGAAACCAATGACGGTGCTTGGGAACCCTTTTGCGCAGACGGATTTTGCCTTTGTATCAGCTATATTACATTTTTAGGCGATTACAATTTTCCTTTCCTGCCCAAGGGCTTTGAACAAGACAAAGCACCGGCGGGAGTCCGCATTTCCCGCAAGCATGAAAAAAACGGAGATGCTTGGGAAACTCTGTCAAGTGTTATGGAATCTATGAAATCCTTGTACGATTGGGCGAATGAATTACCCAATCTCGACAGTTCCGCGAAATAAAAGGAATCTGCCGCACCGCGGTATGAGTATGCATACTCCGTATGACGTGGTTGTTGCAGTTGTTATTGAAGAAACTTCCATGTAAAGGAAAACACTCGGAGTTCCGTTCCCCCGCACCGTCGGCGCGGGGGGTTATAGAATAATGTTACAGAGAGGAAATTACGTCATGTATGATAATGATAAAACAACAGATCCAATGCAAGATGACGGTATTGTAACTTTGTTATCTGCTACAGGCGAGGAAATCGATTTTGCAGAGATCGCCGGGATCGCTTACCATGGGCACTTTTATGCTATTCTCCAGCCCATGGAGCTTTTAGAGGGAATGGACGACGACGAGGCACTCGTCTTTGAGGTCACCCGCGCCGAAAACGGAGACGATCAGTTCACTATTGTCCTGGATGACGATATCATTGACGCTGTATTTGCAGAATACGAGAAGCTGTATAACGAAGCTAACAGTCAGAACTAACCTCTTAGTGTGATAATATACCCTTTATAAAAGTTGGACACATCATTTACGTGTTTCTGCGCGGTGATGTGTCCAATTTTTTTACATATATAGAGGATTTTTGCTAGAAAAAGTAAGCGACTGATATAGATCCAGATGTTTTAAGACGGTGTGGGTGCTCAAGGAATAACTAACATTTATTTTTTGTTTTCTATTGCAAAGGCAAGGCAAATGTGGTAAAATAAAGTATCAAATAAAAGGAAAATGCTATGTTGGACAAAATATATCTTGAAATCACAAACGTTTGCAATTTGAATTGCACGTTTTGTCATAAGACCTCGCGCAAAAAGAAGTTTATGAGCGAAAACGAATTCGAGCTTTCAACCGACAAGCTACGGCACCAAACAAAGTATTTATACTTCCATCTGATGGGTGAGCCAACGCTTCATCCACTTTTGCCGACGTTCATAGCCATTGCAAAAGAAAAAGGGTTTATCCCTATGCTGACAACAAACGGTTCTCTTCTCTCTGATAAAGGGAGCTCCCTGCTCGCATGCCTTCCGTACAAGATCAGCATTTCACTCCACGCTCCCGAAGCTAACCCAACCTTTGCTGATCCATTATATCTTGACAATTGTATCAACTTTGCCAAAAATGCTGCCGAGAAGGGCTGTATAATTGCGCTGAGGCTTTGGAATCTCGGAACCGACACAGATAACTCATCTATCATCAAAAGGCTTCACGACGAATTCTCGGGCGAATGGAAACCTATCCGCGGAGGAAGCAGTCTGAAATTGTCCGACAATCTGTATTTGGAATGGGGGCAACACTTTGAATGGCCCGATCCCAATCTGCTTGAAGCAGACCCCGATTCAGATTCATTCTGTTACGGTCTTCGCGATCATTGCGCGGTGCTCGTTGACGGCACGGTGATTCCCTGCTGTCTTGATGCTGATGGAAATCTTTCTCTTGGTAACCTATTCGAATCAAATCTTGAAGAGATTCTTTCTACACCTCGTGCAAAAGCAATATATGATGGATTTACAAAACGTCGCGCCGTGGAATCATTTTGTAGAAAATGTGGCTTTGCTAAGCGTTTTTCAAAAATATAGAGGCTCAAATCAAGGATTTGAGCCTCAGACTGTCGAAAAAGCTGTTATACCGCAAGGAGGAAAAGAAAGAGCAAGAGCATTTTTAAAATTGCAATATATAAAAATGAATCCCAAGGCACTCATCGAGATTGCCTTGGGATTTCTTGCTTTTTCCGTTCTTACACTCTGCCGTACCCTTGTACGGCGACGAATATAAGAACGAAAAATAAACCTACCTTTTTCGAAATCTCACAGCGTGTCGAGACTTCTCGACACGCTGTGGCTCAAATCAAAGATTTGAGCCATTTTTATAGCTTTTGATTCAATCGCTTACCCGTTATCTTGACAGCAAAGTAAACAGAAAACCAAATTATTAAATATGTGACTATAAATACAAGTGAAAAAATAGCCAACACAATCATCTCAAACGGGATCCACGAATTTATAATATAGCAGCCTGTGTACGCAACATATTGTGTTATAAAATGTACGAATAACGATTTTGCAATTGGCCAATGCTCGATTTGATTGAACACACTCGATCCTGCCTGCACAAAGGCAAGTAGGTAAGTAGATACGATCGCTAGCAATATTTGAAATCCGCTAATTTCAAATGAATCAAGCGTTACCGACAGAATTGCGAACACAATTCCTACAATGATAGGCCCAAAACCACCGAAAATAAGACCTCTGTGTAAAAATTCTTTCAAATAACGGTTCATCTCAGATACCTAACCTTTCCTTAACGTATTTCAATTGTCTTCTCGACACGTAATCTCTGTACCCATTTTTCATATTGACCATCAGTGATCCGGATATAGAAGCTTCAAAACTTTTTATCTTATCAATTCGTACGATACAAGATTGATTGATCTTTACAAAGCTATTGTCAAGCATCTCTTCTATAACGTATAATCTGTGCTTTATCACGAGCTTTTTATTTTCTACCGTCGCGTAAACCTTTCCGTCTTCAACGCTAAATGCATATATATCAGACAACTTTAGCGGAATGATCTCATGATCTGTGTATCCTATTAATTCAATATTTTCAGACATAACAAGCTCTTCAATTTTATCGGCAAGCTTATTTTTCTGCCTCGCATACACGATCACCTCTTCCTCTCTCTCTTTATCGATAAATAAGCTGAACTTCATATTTACCTCCATAATCGTTTCACTGATATCATTATACAAAATTTCAGAAATATTTCAATAGCTTTTTCTTATTCGGTCAATTTTTCGACGTATTCGGCATAATAAAAAACCACCCACGGTCCAATTCCTACGGAATCAAACTGTGGGTGGAGTTATAACGAAAAATCTTACTTTTTCTTCTTAAGCACGAAGAAGTATACAGCTACGAGAGCGATTACTACAACAATACTTACGATGAGTACCCAGAGCCAAGCAAGAGACTTAGCGGGGATCTCGCCGGGAGCATCGATGATCTCTGTACAAACTGTGCACTCCTTACCAGCGGTAGAACCGGGCTCGGAATAAGTAGGATCAACAGCGGGGATGTCCTTAAGGGTGTGGCCTGTGGGCTGAACAACCTGAGGAGCAACAAGAACTACGTTACAAACGGAGCACTTTGTACCCTCTGTGGAGCCTGCAGCTGTGCATGATGCAGCAACGGCAGCGATCTTCTCTTCTGTGTGTGCTACGGGCTGAACAACCTCAGGAGCAACAAGAACTACGTTACAAACGGAGCACTTTGTACCCTCTGTGGAGCCTGCCTTTGTGCAAGTAGCAGCTACAGCAGCGATCTTCTCTTCTGTATGAGCTACGGGCTGAACAACCTCGGGAGCCTTGAGTACAACCTCACAAACGGAGCACTTTGTACCCTCTGTGGAGCCCGCCTTTGTGCAAGTAGCAGCTACAGCAGCGATCTTTTCTTCGGTGTGAGCTGCGGGCTGAACTACTTCAGGAGCCTTCAGAACAACTTCACAAACGGAGCACTTTGTACCCTCTGTGGAGCCTGCCTTTGTGCAAGTAGCAGCTACAGCAGCGATCTTTTCTTCGGTGTGACCCTTTGCATCAACAACCTCCTGAGCTACAAGAACAGCGTTGCAGTTCTTGCACTTGGAGCCCTCGGTAAGACCGATGGATGTGCAAGTGGGTTCGATAGCAGCAACAACCTCTGCCTCATGTGCAAGAGCATCTACAGCCTCGGGAGCTTCAAGAACTTCGTCACAAACGGAGCACTTTTTACCCTCGGTTGCACCTGCTACGCCACAAGTGGGAGCAACTGCTGCAATAACTTCTTCAGTGTGACCGAGAGCTTCTACTTCATCATACTTCTTGATAGCTGTGCAGCCTGCATCGCTACAAGGAATGTATGTGTAACCTGCTTCGGTACATGTGGGCTCAACGATTTCAGCATTTTCAGCCTTGAAGGTGTGAGCATCAGAGCCGGAGGACTCAACCTTTGTGTTAGAGGCATTCAGAGCCTTAACGTTGTTAGCAACGATTGTTACCTTATCGCCGGTGAAGGAATCCTTAACCTTGAAGGAAAGAGTAACAAGTGTACCAACCTTTGTAACATCCTCGGTAGCCATAACGTCAGTCATAACGAGAAGCTTACCCTCAAGAGGAGTTACAGCGTAAATAGTGTAAATATCGCCATTGACAACGTCTCCGGGTACAAACTCAAGAGCATCTGTATCATATACAACGTCGAGAGTAAAGTAACATACACCGGGGTTGTTGTTAATTACTACATCAATCTCTAAGGTGTCACCTGCGGTAACGAGAACGTTACCCTCGACATCCACAGTAGCGTCCTTAGCCGCTACTGCGATGTCGAAAGTTGCACTTGCAGTGTCAGCCGCGGAAACGGCTACAACTGCCATAGAGAGCATCATCATAGCAACCAAAAGCGATACAAGTATTCCTTTAAGTTGCATAATTACACCTCACAGACTAATTATTAAAGCACAGGACCAGCAATGATCATCCATGCAAGGTATTCAGCTACTTCTTCAAAGCTTTCGAAGCCTTCAACTGCACAACCATCGAGGTAAACATAGTAGGACATATCCTTCAATTCTTCTACAGCGAGAGTTGTAAAGAGCTTTTCATCGTTTGCGCCGATCTTGCCGTCATCGTCCATATCGGGAGCTACAGCTGCCAGGATACCTTCAACGTCAACACCTGTCATTACGAGGTAATCGTAAGCAGTGCCATTGGAAGAAACAAATGCACGGAGAGCTGCGATATCGAATACGTCAACAACACCGTCACGGTTTACGTCAGCGATTGCATCGGTAGAACCGTTAGCAACGAGATTCATAAGCTTCTGGATATCGGAAACACCGATGATACCATCACCGTTGAGTTCACCTGCAATAACAGCATCAACAGTTACATAGTCTTCGTCATCAAGGATATCAGCCCAAACTTCGCCGTCTTCGTCGAAGTCAACAACTGCACCATATGCTCCAGAGTAAATGTCATATTCACCCCATGCATTCTCAGAAACCTGAAGGGTAACGAGTGCAAGAGCAACGTCCTCACCGTCGAGAGTTACGAATGTGGGATCGCCGTTTACATCATGCTCGGTGTAAATTACGAAGCCATACTCATAGTAATCAACGTGTGTAGTTGCACCAAAGTCATAAACGAGTTCAACGCTTACGATGTCAAATGCATAGCCATATACTTCAACGTAGAGCTGGTTGAATGCAAATGCATCAGCAGTAACGTTAACAGCTACAGTGATCTTGGAGCCTGCAGCAACGAGAGCATTCTCAACAGAGATAGTTGTGTCAAGCTCAACTACATTTTCAGTAACGAACTCACCACAATCAGGGCAGCTGTACTTAGCTACACCGTCAACAACCTCAATGAGGTCAGAGTAGTCATGTCCTGTAGCGGGAATTTCAGTAACAGTACCACGAGTGATCATGCCACAATCTACACAGTAATCAAACTCAGTGTTACCTGTTGTTGTACATGTAGGAGCCTTAGCCTTAGCGGTAACAACGTTATGCTCGTAGTCAGCCTCGAGACCAAGTTCTTCACCGCAAGAGCACTTGAAGCCCTTGTAGTCTACGTGATCTGCGGAAGTACAACCAAAGTCAACCTTAATGGAAACGCCGTTCACGGATATTGCGTGACCGGTTGCAGCAGCGCCGGGACGCTCATCAACGTATTCACAATTTACGCAGAAATACTTTTCAACACCAGCAGTGGTACATTTAGGAGCAACTACAGCGTCAGCCTTATCCTGGCCCTTCTTGTCGCCATCAGCCCACTTGGTGTACTCGTGAGCTGTCTTAGCAGCAGCAGAGTAATCCTTGAAGTATGTAGCCTTACATACGGAACACTCAACTACCTTATAAGAATCAAGAGTGCAATTATAATCAGCAGCGGTTGTGAGGTTGTGGTTTTTAATAACTACATCGGTGTGACCGTTCTTAGCAACAGCAATCTTGTCACACTTTGCGCAGCAGTAAATGGTCTCAGTGTAGTACTTGGTAGCATCGGTTACGCCATTGAATCTGTAACCATCCTCGGTACAAGTAGGAGCCTGACCCTTCTGCCAACCCATATACTGAGCACCGTGAGCTGCGATCTTAAGAGCTTCATCTCTTTCGTTCTTATCAGTGGTTGCAGGATCATCACAAACGATCAGATCGCCAACCTTAATGTGTGTTGTACAATCCTTACAAGTGAAGTAAGCCTTTGTACCGGGAACAGTACATGTCTCAGGAACCTCAGGAACAGCGGTGGTATTCCAATCGTGTACGAGGTCACCGTCAGCAGTTGCAGTTGCAAGAGAAGCAAGAGTTACAGCTTTTGCCTTTGTAAGAATAGTCTCATCTGCCTTCCAAAGCAAACCACAAGCTTCACACTTCTGGTGAGCAGCAACGCCCTTAGCAGTACATGTTGCAGCTACTGCAGCAACATCCTTAAGCTTTGCGCCGTGAGCTGTTTCAACAACATCGCCTGTCTCAATCTTGTGAACGATACCACAACAAGAATAGTAGGAGGTGGTATAAGCCTTAGAAACACAGGTTGCCTCGCCATCTTCCACAAATACACCATCAACGATATGCTTGGTAGAATCAATAGGAGCAACTACGGGAGCCGTAATAACAACTCCACAAACGGTACAAATTTCACCAGCGGTTTTGATGCCAGTTGCCTTACAAGTTGCATCCTGCTTAGCAACGCTCTTACAGTCAGCCTTACAAGAAGCGTCGATAGCTGCATTAGCATCCTTACCACATGCGGAAACGTGATATACAGTACCCTTAGTGTGCGCGGGAGTTGCGCCAACCTCAAGGTCAACGAGAGCGCCGCAAGAGCAGAGGTATCTGTTCTGAGCCTTGTTGGTGCAAGAAGCCTTTACTACATTTTCTTCAACAGGGGTAGCAGAGGTTGTTACAACGTGGTTGTTGGGATCCTTGCCCTTTGCAGGAGCATCGGTAGCAGGATCAATTGCCTCAATGAATCCACAATCAGAACACTTATTCTGATATTTTGCGTCCTCTACACAAGTTGCGGGAACTGTTTCCTTAACGAACTTGTGAGCAGTCTTCGCTTCAGCGTCCTTGTACTCTGGATGACCGCATACAGTATCATTATTATTCTTATTCTTGTTTCCGCAAGTTCTTACCATAGCGTTGGTAACACTGGAAGTAAGGCAGTTATAACCCGTAACATACTTCCATTCACCGTATGCATGGCCGGTTGCAAAGGTAACGTCGCCAGTAGTAACATCGTTGCACTTATCACACGTATAGGTTGTGTATCCATTTGCGGTGCAAGTAGGATAAGTTACAACCTTTGCATCCTCCTCAGTGTATACACACGCGGAAGCTGCCTTTACAACCTTTGTTTCGGTAGCATCACAGTTCTTACAAGTTCTGGTCTGCGTCTTGTCTACAGCATGATTCGCATCGGTATCCGCGGGAGTAGTCTCGCCCCATGCATTCCAATCGTGACCCTTGCCCTCGTTAACCTGAACGGTTACCTTAGCATAGGTGTTACAGATAGTACACTTGCTGAGTTCCCAGCTGGAAGCTACGCAAGTAGCAGTCTCACCCTTAGTTGCATCGTCAACCTTGAAACCGAGAGCCTGAAGCTCAGCAGTCAAGTTAGTAGCGGTGATTGTTGCAAAATCAACAGGAGCATATGCGTGGGTCTTGGGAGCCGCAACAGTATCCTTAACTGCACCACAATCGATACAGATCTTACCGGACTTGTATGTTGCATTACACTGCTCACCAACAACAATATTCTTCTTAGTGAGAATATCAGCAGCATCTGCAGATGTCATATCCTTCCAGTTGTGATCCTCAGTCTGAGCAATCGTAGCATTGTAATCACAAGCGGAACAGGTTACCTCGATAGAACCGCTAGCGCAAGCAGTAGGAGCGGTAACAACAGTATAGATGTACTTGTGTGCAGCCTTGTCGGTAGCGGAAACAACCTTGTTACCACCGTTTTCTGCAAGAACATCGTCAACCTTGTCGCAACGAGCACACTTCTTAGAAGTGAAGCCGTCTTCAGTACAAGTAGCAGCCTGCTTGTAGTCAATGTTCCAAATGTGGCCGAGAGCAGTACCCTCAGCAACCTTACCTTCAACAGCGGAACATACAGAGCACTTCTTGTGTGCAGAGTATGCAGGAGCCTCACAAGTAGCAGCAGTAGCAGCTACCTCGGTCCAAGAGTGCTTACCGGTGGCAGATCTGATGTCATCGATAAACTCCTCGCCGCAATCATTACACTCATATCTTGTGAAACCAGCAACGGCACAAGTAGGAGCAACGACCGCGATTTCAGTGCGATCTTCATGTGCACACTCAGCAGCAGATACAGTAATTGCGCCGAATGCACCCACGATCATTGTGAGTGCCATCATAAATGAGAGCACTTTAACAAACGTGTTTTTCATTTTTCCTCCATCAAAAAAATGTTTTGTGTATTTGGATTTTTTAGGCAAACCCATCAGCCCTATATTTGGAAAATCTCAACCCAGAACCCCCGAGCATTTGTGTGTGAGACAAGCGACGCGGGTTCTCCAACATCCGCTTTTGTTGCGGCTCGGCGACCCTACGTTAATCGCAGGCAATCGATATATCAATTCTCCAACTATATATAATCAGTGGTTTCGCCTTTCAGCCGGGCCCGACCGTCCGACAAAAACCATCAGATTCAAATTTAGAAGCCTTAAAATACAGGATTTTATCTGCAAGCAGGCATAAAAAGCCCTTGTTTTAAGGATTACTGTAGGAATTATAGCACAACAATCGCGTATTGTCAACAAACTGACATTGTAATTTACAATATGTTAACAATTTCCTTTGACAGAAATCCCTGCCAAAGGCATTTTTACGACAAGTTGCATTCCGATCGGCATATATATTCTTATATATATTAAAATGATAGTTTTCGAACGCCGCGAGCTTTTTGCGGGCCTGATCACATCGTAAGAGAAGCCGATCTTTCTCTTATAGACACATTATACTACTTTTCACAGAAAATTGCAATAGGTTTTCGAGAAATTCTTCCTCTGTTTCCTCAGGTAAAATTTTGAAGCGCTGCTATTTATTTGTTTTACCGCATTTTCATTGGCTTTTACAGTAAATTCACACATCGATAATCTAAATGCGTATTTTTTCTGTTAAAATGATTTTGAATACAATTTTTACCGAAGGAAGAGTTTCTATAGATGCTATATATAATCAAAATGAAGAAAACTTTCTGTTTTTTGCTGGCGGTTGCTGTTTTTTTCGTCTTTTCGGCGTTCTCTTTGGCATCCTGCGGCAAAAAACAGCTGTATTCGGAGGGCGACGGCAAGCTTGAGGTACTTTGTACGGTCTTTGCCCCCTTCGACTTCGCTCGCGTCATCGGCGGTGACCGCGTTACTGTCACACTTTTGCAGGACAGCGGCGCCGATCTCCACAATTACACTCCGACAGCCGCCACCCTTGAGGCATTGTCAATCGCCAACGCTTTCATTTATATCGGCGGTGTTTCCGATGAGGCTTGGGTTGACAGCGCGATTTCGGCCGCAGGAAACAGTAAGCTTCACGCTCTTTGTCTGATGGATCTCACCGAGCCCGTTTACACAGAGCTCGAAAACGATTGGAGCGACCACGTGCACGGCGAGCATGAACATGAACACGAACACGAGCACGACCATGAGCATGATCATGAGCATGAGGCCGACGAGCATATTTGGACCTCCTTGCGAAACGCTGTTGAATGTGTTTTCGCTATATGCGAGCTATTTTGTCAGATCGACCCCGATGGCGCAGAGGTCTATCAGAGGAACGCCGCCGATTACGCTGCACAGTTGTCGGCGCTTGATGCAGAATATGCAAGATTCGCAGAGAGCAACGGCGGTCGAGTTTCCGTTTTTGCAGACAGATTTCCGTTTGTATATCTGATGCACGATTATAAGATCCCCTACGTTGCCGCTTTCAGCGGATGTTCGACGGAGGTCAACGCGAGCTTTGAGATGCAGATCAATCTGATCAATACGGTAAGAGAGCACGAGCTCTCTTACGTCATCGTGACCGAGGGCAACGACAAATCCCTCGCCGAAGCCGTTGCAAGAGAGACAGGATGCAGGATCGTTTCCCTGAATTCCTTGCAATCAGTCAAGCGGAGCGACATCGTGGGTGGCATCAGTTATCTTGAAATTATGCAGAGCAACCTCGAGATTCTTAAGGAGGCAAGCCTATGGAATTGATCAAATGCGATGCCTTAGTTACAGGTTATGCAGATAAACCTGTTGTTAAGAACTTAACATTTAGTATAAATATTGGTGATTATTTGTGCATTTTAGGCGAAAACGGCTCCGGAAAGACCACTCTTTTGCGAACTCTGCTCGGATTCAACAAGCCGCTTGGCGGCAGCATCAGCTTTCACAATCTTCGCAAAAACGAGATTGGATATCTCCCCCAACAGACGCAAACACAGAGAGATTTTCCCGCATCGGCATACGAGGTCGTATTATCCGGAGTCATTGCCAAAAGCCGCTTCACACCGTTTTACACAGCCGCGCAAAAGAATGAGGCAAAGGAATGTATGGAGCTTTTGCACGTTCGTGATCTCGCCGGCAGATGCTACCGAGAGCTTTCGGGCGGGCAACAGCAGCGCGTCCTTTTGGCGCGCGCGCTCTGCGCCTCCTCCAAGCTTTTGCTCCTCGATGAGCCTACCGCAGGACTTGATCCCGACGCAACCGAGGATATGTATTCTGCCATTTCCGAGTTGAACAAAAGTGGGGTTACAATCATTATGGTTTCACACGACGTCGACGCGGCGGTAAAATATGCGTCTCACGTTCTGCATATTTCCCGAAAGCCGAAATTCTTTGGCAAGACGAAGGATTATCTGCAAAGCGACGCATACCGATCCATGATCCGAGGAGGAGTTTGAATATGTTTGATAAGCTTCTTCTTTATTATTCCGCCTATCCGACGGTGAGATATGCCACCGTTTCCGTCTTACTTATCGCGCTCTGCACCGCGCTTTTGGGTGTTTTGCTCGTTCTTAAGCGTTACTCGATGATCGGAGACGGATTGTCGCACGTCACCTTTGGCGCGACCGCCATCGCCACCGTGCTCGGGCTCTCCACTCCAATATACGTCGCCCTGCCCTTGACCGTGATCGCCGCCGTATGCATTCTGAAAATACGGTCAAGCTCCAAGGTACAAGGAGATGCTGCAATCGCAATGATTTCAACCGCTGCTCTTGCATTCGGATATCTGATATTGAATTTGTTTGCCGACGAGCACGGCGCATCAAGCGATGCCTGTGCAACGCTTTTCGGCTCGGGGATCCTATCTATCAAGCTCAGCGACGTGATCATTTGTCTCGTGCTTTCTCTGGCCATCCTTTTCGTCTTCATTTTCTTCCATAACAGACTGTTTGCCGTCACGTTCGACGAAGACTTCGCACGTTCAACCGGCATCAGAGCAGAAGCCTATAACACGATGATCGCCGTCGTAACAGGAATTACGGTTGTCGTTGCGATGAATATGCTCGGCGCATTGCTGGTGTCAGCTCTCGTGATCTTTCCCGCGCTTTCCTCCATGCGGCTCTTTAAAACCTTCCGCAAGGTAACGATATGCGCCGCTGTGATCTCTGTCGCCTGTGCTCTTGTCGGCGTGGTCATCTCGCTTTTGATGGCAACCCCTATCGGTCCGACGATCGTCGTAGCAGACCTTTCTGTGTTTATAGTCTGCTTTGCTATCGGTTTTATAAAAGCAAAAATTTAATTTTCATAAAGAGAGATATACTATGAAAAAAGCAATTGCTATTCTCCTCACTGTCACAGCGCTGCTCTGTTCCTGCTCGGGCATTGATCACAACCTCGCGCGAGAGGACAACGTGTATGACGAAATGGTCGAGTTCATCAACCATCCCGACCAATATGTCGGCAAAACCGTCAAGCTGAGCGCTACCCATTCCGTAGTTTACAGTTTTTCTCAAAACAAGATTCTTCGACACGTATTGGTAGAATCAAGCCCGTCGGGAGCAAAGCGCGCCATCTATGAGATCCGTACGGAAGACAACGCATATCCGCTCATTGGCAACAAAATCACAGTGACCGGCAGTTTTTGCGAGGGCAATTACATCCTTGTAGACAGCTTTGACGTTCCCACGTTCGAAAGCACGGTAGATATCGATGCGCTCGATTTATCTCCCGGCGAGCTGAAGGAGCTGATCACCTCATTCCGTTCCGAATATCAGAACAGCGAGTATTTCGAGTCCTTCATTCGCATATTCGGTCACTGTGTGGTTTCAAACGGCTATTATTATCTTCTGGGTCTTGACGAGACCGGTTCCATGACCTGGGATATCGAGCTTTACGATCCCGACAAGCTGATCGGCTTCGGTGACTCTCAAGACAACTCGTTAAACCCCGTCGAGGTAACGGGCACTCTGACAATCTATTTCGAAGACAACCTCGCATACGCATGCATCAAGGTCCATAAAATCAAGAGCGTCGAGGGCTCTTTGTCATAAAACTGATCCCGCTCCGAAGATATCCCGATACGGTATCTTCGGAGTTTTCACAAGTTGTTATTCTATCTTTTGTTTATTTTTCTATTTGTTGTTTCTTTTTTGCGAGCGTTTAAAGGATTCTCACTTTATCTAAATAAAATTTTCAAAAGAAATTTCCGAATAAGTATTGACAAAATGCCAAAACGGTGATAAACTGTTTGTATATTTCCAAAAGGAGTTCAAGATTATGACAAGCGGCAAATTCTTTGCATTCGCATATTACTACTTTTATTATTATTACGCAAAGTAATATAATAAAGGTGATTTTTGCTGTGCAAAACAAAACCGCCCAAGGTATCTTGCATTTATTGGACGCTCGCAGTAAATTTCGCTGCAGGGGGTCCGTTTTTTATTTAATATTTTTATTTAAATTTTGAAAGGAAGTCAAAACCATGATTGCAGTATTAAAAAGAGGAACAAGTGATAATCAAATAGAAAAGCTTACAAGCTGGATCGAAGCGCAGGGTCTTTCCGTTCATCTGTCCAAGGGTGAATTTCAGACAATTATCGGTCTCGTCGGTGACACAAGTAAGGTAGATGAGGACCTGCTTCGCAGCCTCGAAATCGTTGAAACAGTCAAGCGTATTTCCGAGCCCTTCAAGAGTGCCAATAGAAAATTTCATCCCGATGACAGCATCATCAAGGTAGATAACACTAGCGTTGGCGGCGATATTTTTGCCGTTATGGCCGGTCCTTGCTCGGTTGAGAGCGAAGAACAGGTTTTGGAGATTGCCAAAGCTGTCAAGGCATCTGGTGCCACGATGCTCCGCGGTGGCGCCTTCAAGCCAAGAACCTCGCCCTACGACTTTCAGGGTCTGAAGGCGGAAGGTATCGAATTCCTTCTCAACGCAAAAAAGGAAACCGGATTGCCTATCGTCACCGAGATCATGAATGCCAACCATCTCCCCCTCTTTGAAGAAGTCGACGTAATCCAGGTCGGCGCACGCAATATGCAGAACTTTGAGCTTCTCAAGGAGCTTGGCAGAACAAACAAGCCTATCCTTCTCAAGCGCGGTCTTTCGGCAACGATCAAGGAATGGCTGATGTCCGCAGAGTACATTATGGCAGGCGGAAATGAAAACATCATTCTCTGCGAGCGCGGAATTCGTTCCTACGACGCACAGTACACAAGAAACGTGCTGGATCTGTCCGCTGTTCCCGTTTTGAAGGAGCTTACTCATCTTCCCGTCATCGTCGATCCCAGCCACGCAACCGGATCCGCAAAGCTCGTAAAGCCTATGGCAATGGCTGCGGCTGCTTGCGGCGCGCACGGACTTATGATCGAGGTACACAACAATCCCAAGGCAGCGCTCTGTGACGGTGCGCAATCTCTCACTCCCGAGCAATTCGCTGAAGTAATGGATTGCGTAGACAAGGTAAAGGGTTGCTTATAATCTGCTTTGAATTAACAGGAGTAACGTTATGAAAATCGGAATTGCAGGTCTCGGGCTGATTGGCGGCTCGATGGCAAAGGCATATAAAGAATATGCAAACGAAAACGGTCTTGATTTCAAGATTTACGGATACAACAGAAGCGAATCGATCGTCGATTTCGCAATTCTGTCAGGTGTGCTCGACGGCAAGCTTGACGAAAGCACGATCCCGGATTGCGACTTGATCTTCGTCGGCTTATATCCCATATCCACTATCGAATATATGGAAAAGATCGCCCCTTTGGTCAACAAGGATGCGATCGTGATGGACCTTTGCGGAACCAAGCAACAGGTCTGTGCTGCAGGCTTCGCTCTCGCTGAAAAATACGGTTATACCTTTGTGGGCGGCCATCCCATGGCAGGAACCCACTATTCAGGGTACAAGTATTCCAAGGCAACGATGTTCAAGGGAGCTCCTATGGTAATCGTTCCGCAAAGGTTTGACGATATCGCCTTTCTTGACAGGGTAAAAAAGATGCTCGAGCCCGCAGGATTCGGCAAATATTCTTACACAACAGCTGAAGAACACGACCGTATGATCGCCTTCACCTCTCAGCTTGCCCACATTGTTTCCAACGCATACGTTAAAAGTCCCACCGCGCGAAACCACAAGGGATTTTCGGCAGGAAGCTACAAGGACATGACAAGAGTGGCTTGGCTCAACGAGACGATGTGGACAGAGCTGTTTTTCGAAAACAAAGAGCCTCTGCTTTATGAGATCGACAGCATCATCGGTTCACTGACCGAATATCGCGACGCGCTTGAGGCAGGCGATCGCGATAAAATGAAAGCAATTCTTCGCGACGGCAGAATTGCCAAAGAAGAGATCGACGGCTGATCACCAACAGATGGAAAAGAGATAATTAAAATGAAAAAAGTAACCGTCAACGCATCTCGCGTTTATGACATTATTATTGAAAAAGGAATTCTCGACCGTGCGGGAGAGGAAGCCTCAAGAATAATAAAGCCCTGCAAAGCAGCAATCCTGACTGATTCTAACGTAGCTCCCCTTTACGCGGAGCGCTTGGAGCATTCACTCATCTCTGCAGGCTACGTTCCGCTTCGTTTTACCGTTGTGGCAGGCGAAGAGTCTAAATCCGCGGAGTCGTATTTAAGTTTCCTTAACTTTTTGGCCAAACATAAGATCACCCGCTCGGATTGCATCTTCGCTCTTGGCGGAGGGGTGGTAGGTGACCTTGCGGGATTTGCCGCGGCGACGTACTTGCGCGGAATCAGATTTATCCAGATCCCCACAACGCTTCTTGCAATGGTCGATTCCTCCGTCGGAGGTAAAACCGCAATTGACATCCCCTCGGGAAAAAATCTCGTTGGCGCATTCTACCAACCCTCGTTGGTGCTCTGTGACTATGAAACATTGGATACACTTTCCGACCATATTTTTGCCGACGGTTGCGCAGAGGTCATCAAGTATGGAATCATAAACGACAAGTCCCTTTTCGAAAAGCTAAAAAAACCGATCAAGGAGCAGATCGAAGACATTATTGAAAATTGCGTCAGAGACAAGCGGGACGTAGTGGATGCTGATGAAAGAGACGTAGGCGTGCGTCAGCTTCTCAATCTGGGTCACACAGCGGCTCATTCCATTGAAATGCTCTCAAACTTTGAAATTTCTCACGGTAGCGCGGTGGCGATCGGAACCGCTTTGATCGCGCGTGCGGCACGGGCCTACGGATACTGCCCCGAGGAAGACGTTGCTGAGATCATCGCGATGCTGAAAGCATACAACTTACCCACGGAGTGCCCCTACAGTGCTCATGAGCTGACCGAGATCGCACTTTCCGATAAAAAGCGAAGCGGAGGCAAGATCAATCTGATCGTTCCCTTCGGTATTGGCAACTCAAGAATCTTCGAAATCAGCATCGACGAGCTTGAAGACTTTTTCGCTAAAGGTCTCTGAAACATCATAATTTAAGGAAAAATCCATATGGATAAAACATTTTACAAAAGCCACGTAAAGCGTGAGATCCGCGCTATATCATCAAAATCCGAAGCGCATAGATATCTGATCTGTGCCGCGCTGGGAGACCGTGTGTGCGAGATCGTATGCACGGATACCAATGCGGACATTGACGCTACGGCAGAGTGCCTGAATGCATTGGGCGCAGACATCCAAAGAACAGCAGACGGATTTTTGGTCAATCCCATAAGTGAGATCCGCAAAAACCAAATTCTTGATTGTAACGAATCGGGCTCAACGCTCCGTTTTCTTCTGCCTCTCGCGTCTGCTCTGGGGGCGAACTGCCAATTTATAATGCGCGGCAGGCTGGCGAATCGCCCCCTTTCCCCGCTTTACGAATTGCTCTGCAGTAATGGCATGTCGCTTTCTCCTCAAGGAGTAAGCCCTTTAGAAGTGAAAGGTAAAATCCCCGCAGGCAACTACAGCGTTGCCGCAAACGTCTCCTCTCAATATATCAGCGGCTTGCTTTTTGCGCTTTCCGTGGCGGAGGGTGACAGCACACTCACGCTTGAGGAAAAGATTGAATCCGCGCCTTATATCGGTATGACGTTGGATGCGCTTCTTGCCTTCGGAGCCAACGTAACATTCGATGAGAGCACCGGAGCATTCAAAATCAAAGGTAAAAGAAGATTGACCTCCCCCGAGCGTCTGACCGTCGGCGGCGATTGGTCAAACGCGGCCTTCCCGTTGGTCGCGGGAGCAATCGGAGAATCCTCCGTTAATGTTTACGGATTGGATCTTAACAGCAGACAGGGTGACAGACGTATCCTGACCGTCCTTCAAAGAATGGGCGCTCTGATCACCTATAACAACGACAGCATAACAGTTCACCCCTCCCCCTTGAGCGGAATTGAAATTGATGCGGCTGACATTCCCGATCTCGTTCCTATTCTGGCTGTCGCAGCCTCGGTTGCCAACGGTGAAACAAGGATTTTCAATGCCGCACGGCTTCGTTTAAAGGAAAGCGATCGCATCGAGAGCGTTTGCAGCACACTCTCATCTCTCGGCGCTGAAATCATCGCAACGAATGACGGGATGATTATTCGCGGACAGAAGATACTTTCGGGTGGAACGGTGGATTCCTACAATGATCATAGAATCGCTATGAGTGCCGCTATCGCTTCTTTGGTATGTAGCTCCCCTGTGACGATCTCCGGTTTTGAAGCAATCAATAAGTCCTATCCAACCTTCCTCAATTGTTGGGAAGAATGACTGAACAAACACAAGGATTATTTATGAAAAACGTATACGGATTCAATCTGAAATTAAATATTTTCGGCGGCTCACACGACGAAAAGATCGGCATGACACTTGAAGGGATTCCCGCAGGTGAGAAGATCGATTTTGACGCACTGAAGGCATTTATGGCACGTCGCGCACCGGGAAACGATGCTTACTCAACAAAAAGGAAGGAACCCGACGAGCCGGTCTTCATTTCGGGCTTTGACGGAAACATTACCACAGGAGAGACGATCGAGGCTGTTATCTACAACAAGAATCAGCACTCGGGCGACTATAGCTCGCTCTATGACGTTCCCCGTCCCTCGCACGCCGATTTTGCCGCAAGAATGAAATACGGTGATCAGGTCGACCTGCGTGGTGGCGGTCATTTTTCCGGCAGACTGACAGCCCCGATGTGCATCGCGGGCGGCATTTGTCTGCAGATATTGGCTCGAAAAAACATCTATATCGCGGCGCACATATCGTCGGTTGGCAACGTTTGTGATGAGCTTTTTGACGCGGTCAACGTTACAAAAAGCGATTTTGATATACTTCACGCGCACAAATTTTCCACGATCAGCGACGAAAAGGGTGCCGAAATGCGTGAGATAATAGAATCGGCTCGTCTTGCAAAGGATTCGGTCGGCGGCACTGTGGAATGTGCGGCGATCGGTCTCCCTGCAGGACTTGGCGAGCATATGTTTATGGGTGTGGAAGGCAGGATCTCATCTATTGTATTCGGGATTCCCGCTGTTAAGGGCATAGAATTCGGCTTGGGATTCGGCTCTTCTGCCCTTTTGGGCTCGGAAAACAACGACCCCTTTGAGACCGACGGTGAAAAGGTCTATACAAAAACCAATCATTGCGGCGGTATCCTCGGCGGTATGACCGACGGTATGCCCCTCATTTTCCGCGCGGCAATGAAGCCAACACCATCCATCGGTAAGGAGCAGGACAGCATTTCCCTGTCTCGCAAGGAAAACGTAAAGCTGACAATCGGCGGCAGACACGACCCCTGTGTTGTACCACGCGCAGTTCCGGTTTTTGAAGCCGCTTGCGCGCTGGCAATTATGGATATGCTTTTGGATTAAGAAAAAAGAAGCTGTGTCAGACAATATGCTTTTTCGAATAAAAGATTGATTTTGAGTGCAGAGCGAAGCTCTGCGGAGGCAAAATAATGGAACTTGATCTTACAAAACTGAGAGAAGAAATTAACGAGACCGACGAACAGATCGTCGAGCTCTTCAAAAAAAGAATGAACATCGCCGCAGGTGTTGCGGCATATAAAAAGGAGAACGGTCTGCCCGTTCTTGACGCGGCGCGCGAAAGAGCACTGCTGGAGCGGATATCGCAATTGGCAGGTGAGGAATTTGACGGATACGCGAGAACTCTCTACCACACTATGTTGGACGTATCCAAAGCATATCAGCAGACCAAGCTCAATCCCGAATCTGCGATATATAACGAAATCGAGACCGCTCTTGAAAAAACGGAAAAGGTTTTTCCCACAAGAGCCAAGGTTGCCTGTCAGGGAGTTGAGGGGGCGTATTCACAGATTGCCGCCGAAAAACTTTTTGAGCTACCCTCCATCGGATATTATCCCACATTTGACAGCGTATTCACCGCTATCGAAAAAGGCGAATGCCGATTCGGTGTACTTCCCATTGAAAACAGCACCGCAGGCTCGGTAAAGAAGGTCTATGAGTTGATGCTCGGTCACAAATTTTACATTGTGAAATCGGTCAGGCTCAAGGTGGATCACAACCTGCTTGCCAAAAGAGGCGTAAAGCTCGAGGACGTAAAGGAGATCATTTCCCACGAGCAGGCAATCAGCCAAAGCACCGCCTTTTTGAGAACGCTCCCCGGTGTGAAGGTCACCGTGGTAGCAAACACCGCAATCGCGGCCAAAACCGTTGCAGAATCGGGAAGAACCGATCTTGCAGCCCTTTCCTCCCGCTTCTGCGCAGAGCTTTATGGGCTTGATACACTCGCCAGTGCGGTTCAGGATATGGGCAATAACTATACAAGATTCATCTGTATTGCCAAAGAGCCCGCGGTCTATCCCGGCGCAGATAAGATCTCTTTGATGCTTGTCACCTCCAACAAGCCCGGAGCGCTCTATCACACGCTTTCCTGCTTCAATGCGCTCGGTGTCAATATGACCAAGCTGGAATCCTGTCCGATCCCGGAGCGCGATTTTGAATCTATGTTTTACTTTGATTTCACGGTCTCGGTCTACTCCGACACGCTGAAGAAGCTACTCTGTGAGCTCGAGGCAAGAAGTGAAAAATTCCGACTTCTCGGTGCTTATTCCGAGATTGTGTAAGTGTAAGGATAACGGTGCGAAAGCTACTTCTCTCCTTATAGGCAACTGAACCGTTTCACACGCAGATTTGCCCGTCGGCAAAATTAATCGATTACTATTTGTACCGCCGTTCGTGGCGGAATGGAGATTACTATGATTAACGGTAAAAAACACATACGATGCGGTCTGATCGGTGAAAAGCTGGGCCACAGCTTTTCACCGCAAATACACAGGGAGCTTGCCGATTATTCCTACACGCTTTTCGAAATGTCGGAGGAAGAGGTAGGGGCATTTCTGAAGAGCGACCGCTTCGATTCCACCAACGTCACGATCCCCTACAAAAAAACAGTAATGCCCTTTTTGGATGAGATCAGTGACGAAGCCTTGCGCATCGGATCGGTCAATACGATAACGCGGACGGCAAGCGGCGGTCTGCGAGGAGATAACACTGACTATTACGGATTTTGGCACACCGTCGAGCAAAGCGGCATCGTGATCAAGGACAAAAACGTACTGATCCTCGGCACGGGCGGTGCTTCTCTCACCGCACGTACGGTCAGCGCTGATATGGGTGCCGCAAAAATCACGTTTGTTTCCCGATCGGGTGACGTTAATTACGAAAACGTTTACGCTAAATGCTCCGACACGGAGATCATCATCAACTGCACACCTGTTGGAATGTATCCCAACAACGGAGTATCCCCCGTAATCTTGGACAGATTCAAGCAATGTCTGGGCGTGATCGATATGATCTACAACCCCGCGCGCACAAAGCTTTTATTGGATGCTGAGCGGCTTGGCATCCCCCACAGCAACGGACTCCCGATGCTGGTTGCGCAAGCTAAAAAAGCATGTGAGCTCTTTCTTGGAGAACAGATCGACGACAGCGAGATCGATCGCATTACGGCTCTGATCGCAAACCAAACCGGCAACATCATACTTGTCGGAATGCCCGGCAGCGGAAAAACGACCGTCGGAAGGCTTCTTGCCGACATCACGGGACGCAAGGTAATCGACACCGATGAAATGATCACAGAGCAAAACGGAAGAACACCTGCAGAGATCATTCTCGCAGAGGGTGAGGACAATTTCCGAAAAGCCGAGCATATAGAAGTTTGCAATGCAGGAAAGCAGAGTGAAATGGTCATATCCACCGGTGGAGGCGTAGTGACACGAGAAGAAAACTACGAGCCCTTACACCAAAACGGAACGGTCTTTTTCATTCATCGCGCCATTGAAAAGCTGACAACCGATGACCGTCCTCTCTCACAACGTCAAAAACTCTCGGAAATGTACAAAACAAGGCTTCCTATGTATCGCAGATTCTGCGATTTTGAGGTTTCTAACGACACTTCCCCCGAGGAATGCGCGAATCAAATTTTTAAAAAGCTCGGAAAGGTATAAATAATAATGAAGTTTTTAATTATAAACGGCCCTAATCTCAATATGTTAGGCCTTCGCGAGCCCGATATTTACGGCAAGCAGGACTACAATGCTCTTTGCGAGTTGATCGGCAACACCTGTGATGGACTCGGTATTGAACACGAAATTTTTCAATCCAATCACGAGGGTGTAATCGTGGATAAGATTCAGGAGGCATACGGAAAGATTGACGGCATCGTCATCAACCCCGCAGCCTATACTCACACCTCGGTTGCGATTTTGGATGCACTGAAGGCGGTCTCTATCCCTACGGTTGAGGTTCATATTTCCGACATCAACACCCGCGAGGAATTCAGAAAGCATTCCTTCGTATCACTTGTTGCCATCAAAACCGTTGCGGGACTCGGATTTGACGGCTATCGGGTGGCTATTGAATACCTGCACGGTCAATTAAAGTAATCTTCATATGCCAAAGCACTCCGTCAAATGACGGAGTGCTTTTTTGGTATAAATAAGCAAAAAAGAGCAAAATATCGGATTGTTTTTATCAATTGTGCAGAAAACACAGAAGATTTTACATTGACTTTCTGAAACCGTTATGTTATAATCAAAACACCAAATACAGTAAAATATAAAAATCATCTCAGATTTCGTATTTTACTGAAATGTCTTCTGTGTTATAATGAACGTATAACCATCAAAACAAGCGACGAAAGGAACAGCTTATGAAAAAAACAACGTTATCCCTGATTGCCCTTTTGCTGACAGCGACTATGCTGGTGGGAATCTTCGCCTCCTGCGGAGACAACCTTAGTGTGGATGATGACACATCAGCCTCTACCGAAGCCGTTGTTGACAGCACCGACACAGGCGATTCGGAAAACAAATCCGACGAAACCGAAACACAGACGCCTGCACCCTCCATCAGTGATATAAAAAACGGGCTTCTGATTGAGAATGCAAATAAGCTTGCTAATGGCGTAAACGCATACTTCACCGATGGTAAGCGTACCGATTTTGCGCTGGTAAACCAAAATATGAGCCTTGAGTATGCATTGGCAAATCACAAGGATCAGCTGGTTACCTCTCTTGTGAGCGCTGAAGGAAACACCTATCTGCAGAGCACGATGGACGTTTTTGTGAAAATGAAGAGCGGCCACACCTTCTACGCCTCCGATTCCACAAAGCACGCCACGGCAAACCTCTATCGCTTCGGTTATTATATGTACGAGGCAAGATTTGAGGAGCAGGTATTCGTAGGCGATGTCGCGGTGGAGGATTCCCTTTCCTTCAATTTAAGGTCCATCACCCGAAATCAAGCCAAGCCCTCTTATAATGACGACGGCTCCCTTCACCTTGAGGTTGGAGGCTCCGACCCCTACATCTCCTTCAAGGGTGTTGACTTTGCAGCATCCGATTATAACTTCGTGCAATTCACCATGAAGGCAAACGCTACGAAGCCCACAAACCTTGTCATCTATCTGAAGGCAGGCTCAAAGACAGGCTTTACGGAAAGTCAGGCAAAGTATTTCAACTTCTACAACGACGGCGAATACCACACCTACACGATTCCGATCTCCGAGGTCGACGACTATACGGGACAGGTCACAGGATTGCGCTTTGACCTCAGCGGTGAAAAGGGCAGCAGCTTTGATATTTCCGATTTCAAGGTCATCAAGGGCGACGACGGCGGAACACCCGCAAACCTTAGCTTGAACCGCTCCTTCTTCGTCTATTCGGATAAGATGCACCACTATCTGCAGGTCGCAACCGGAGACGTTGCAACCACCGATATTGACAGCATCGGTCTTGAAACCAAGATCTCTGCCGACACGGTAGCAAAGCTGATCGTCAAGGACAAAAACGGAACGCACACCACGCTTGACGGAGTAGACTTTGCAAGCGTTGAATACGTTGGCTTTGACATCAAGGATGCAGGTATCTTCGGATACATTCTCCCTGCCGACAATTCGGGCGGAACGCTAACGGTAACGCTTGCAGACGGTGTCTATACCGTGATTCAATCCCGAGCACCCGAAAACGGAACAATTGAGCCTTCCGGCATTTATGATGATGAAAAAAAGCGCATCATTGCAAGTGTGCCGCTGAACGGAAACGACTTCTTTATGGGTCAGCGCATATATACCGACAGCAACCACGGTTTCGACACCTTCCTGCTTGAGGCAGAGCTTGAAAGACATCCTCTGACAGCAGAAAACTTTATCGTAGATACGCAAAATTCTACCGATGCAAGCTTCGCCGGATACGATGCGCTTCGAGGCATCTACACCTTCAAGGTTGCAGGCGATGGCTTCAACGGCCCCTATTACAGATATCCCAACAAGCATTACAACATCAAGTTCACCGTCAAGGGTGACAATAATGACCGTAGCCTCTATATTATGGCAGCATCGGAGACAGGTTGTCTTGAATCAGCAGCGCTGTTGGACGACAACAATATGATGATCCCGATCCCGATCGAGGTAGGTAAAAACTTCAGCGAATCCTCGGGCGAGCGCAACCGTTGGAACATTGACGACAAGAAATACGGCGAAGCAATCATTCCCATGCTGATCAAGGCCGGAAGTGAAGACAGCTATAACTTCATCAATCTGTATCAGAATTGGGGACAGTACCCCTTGAAGCAGGTCTCCTGGATCCAATTCTACGCACCCTATTATCATCTTTCCACCGGCGTTACCGAAACAAACTGTATCGTTCCCTATTATTCCTGTAAAAACGCTCGCGGATTGAATACGCTTCCCGACCATAGAACCATGTCGGCTCCCTTCTGGTCCGATCAGCCTCAGCATAACAGCTGCGGTTCTCATAAATGGTTGGTTTACACCGACGCCAACGGCGTTTACAGTGCAAGCGAGAATGCGCGAAACACCATCGACTCCTACGGTCCCACCTATGCCGACGTCACGATGGATTACATCTCCGATGATGGCAACATCAAGGTAACCTACACCCACACAGAATTTCCACAGACCGACGAGAACCGCGCGTATTACGAAATGAAATACGAGGTTCTCGGTGACGTCAGCTTTACCGACTTCAGCCGTGACTTCCATTTCTACAGAGTATCCTCTAACGATCCCACGGGTGTTTATCAGAATGTCGGTTATCTGAATGAAAACAATCAAAGCGTGATCGTCAACGCCGCGGTTGACAGCGAATCCAACAAATACGTTCTCGGCAACGAATGTCCTTACTTCTCTTATTTTAATATGAAGGGTTGGACCAGCACGAGCCAGCAGGGATACGCAAACCTCTCCTTCTTAGTCTACAATTCCGAATTCGTTATTGGCGGTCAAAAGGCAACTCCCAACTTTGCCATTGTTAACGATAAGAGCAGCGTTCGCATCTCCCTCGATCTCGGCGAGGTCACCTTGAAAGAAGGTGACAGCTTCGTTATCAACGCGATCGTTCTTCCTTGGGGCTCGCAGGAATCGGTTTACGACTCCAAGGAGTTTGCAGGCGACCAGAACGTTCGTGACGTTAGAGAGGATACCTTACTCAATCCCCTCACCCCCAAAGCGGTCGAAAACTGCGAGGTTCTCGACAGTGTATTCGTTCCCAAGCTGAAAACTACCAATGGCAAAAACGCGACCTTCACTCTGACAGGCGGCGAAAACAACGTAGCAGTACGTATTTACGGCTTTGATAAGGTAACCGTTCCCGTCATCGAAGAGCTTGTAGACGGCAAGTGGGTAGAATACAAGGTCAGCTCGGCATATGCGCCCGACATTCAGGGTAACGCACATTATTACGACGGCTATTGCGTTCATTACGATGGCGACGGCACCTTCTCTTACTCCTTCATAGTTACAATGGACAACAAGGATGCAGACGGCAGAACCTTCCGCATCGCCGCTGAGGAGGACTTCAAGGGCTGGCCCGAGGAGCTTCCCGCAATTGATAAGGTGGAAGATGAGCTTCCCCTCAACGTTTACGTTGATGCAGAAGCGATGTACAACACGGCAATGATGTCCTCGGGACCTCAGTTCGACGGAGTCGTACTGAGCGCGGACAAGAGCTACGTCAGCTTTGGAGCTAAGGGTTTGACCGAATCCTATTTCTCCGCATATCCCGGCGGAACGGTTGCTACCGGTCAGTATCTGGCGATCAAATACAGACTCCCCGAAAGCAATCCTGACGATATTACGGTATTCGAGGTCTTTACCAGCACGACAAATAGCGGTGCAAAGGGAGAGGATTGCTTCTATATCGGCTCCGCTCTCATCAACGACGGCGAATGGCACATCATCGTAGCTGACCTTGCATCCTGGGGTAAGCCTTCCTTCAAGGCGGCAGACGACGGCACGTACAAAGCAAATTATGCCCGTCTCGATCCCTTTTACAAAACAGCTATAGGTAACAGCTTCCAATTCGCATTCTTCGGCTTGTCCGACAATCTTGAGGACATTTACGCATTGGCATCCGATCTCGATGCGATCCAATACGTCGCACACTTCGATGGCAAGACAACGGTGACCTACGTTGATCCTGCGACCGGAGAGTCGCTGGAAACACCCACAGAGGAAACCGAAGAAGTCAACACCGAAGAAACAAGCTCGGCAACCGACGAGCCTGTCAAGGAAAACGCAACGTCGTCTCACGAGCAATTCACGGTCTATGTCAACGCATCGGACATCGTCACCCACCTCAATGCTCCCGGAAACGGACACGGCGGTGAGGAAGAATTGATGGAAGGCGGCGAATACGTCCGAATTCACTACTGTACAGATCAATCCAAGAACGAAAATTACAGGCGCGAAAGTTATTTTTACATTTATGAAGCTGACGGCAGCCTTGCAACAGGTCAAATGCTTGTAATCAAATACAGAACCTACGAGCAAATCGGAAGCATACAGATTTATGCAAGCACGCAAAAGGCTTCCGCGTCCGATCCGGGCGGCAGCTGTACGCTGAAAGCTCCTGCAGAGGGTAGCAATGGCTTGTTTATCGGAGACGGCGAGTGGCACACGGTCGTCATCGATCTCTCCGAGTTGATTGCATCCTATACGGCAGACAGCAATGGCCAATATGCCGCTAAGCACGTCCGTATCGACCTGTTCAACTTTAACAGTCCTCTCGAAGACGGAAAAACAGCATACGTTGATATCGCTTATATCGGTCTGACAGATGATGCGTCACATATCGCGAATGAATAATTGAAGCTTCTACAAGATCCGCCCCGCCAAGCGGGGCGGATCAGCGTGTCGAGATTTTCTCGACACGCTGGCAGAGGTCGAAAAAGGTAGGTATATTTTTCGTTCTTACATTCGTAGCCGTACAGGAGTACGGCAGAGTGTAAGAACGGAAAAAGCAAGTAAGCACAAGACGTTTTCGATGAGCGTCTTGTGCTTTTCTCTTTTTACGGTTTCAATTCTGAATACTATTTTTTCTCTTTTTCACTTGCGGTATAACAGCTTTTTCGACAGTATGATCCGCCCCGCTTAGCGGGGCGGATCATATGTCAGTTGAAGTGCACAAAAACGTCAACGTTTATTTGTGAAAAATGCGCTCTTAAAAAAATTGGCCGATTCTTGACAATAATTCTGTAAAATGGTATAATTTTTATATATGCACTCCTGTTTCACAAAGAAAGGAAAGCCGAAATGAAAAGAAAAAGTGTATCCATACTGTCCTTACTGTTGGCAATGCTGATGTTGATCGGCATGTTTACTGCCTGTAACACGACCGACACTCCTTCGGACAACACCGATAGCGACAGCTCCTCTTCTCAGACCGAGTTATCTACAGAGTCAGACTCCGCTACCGAAGAAGAGACCGAAGAGGACACCACCCCCAAGCTTGAGGGTGCCAACGCACAGCTGATTGAAAATGCGGAACGTCTTGCAAACGGCGTACAAAGCTATTACGCTGATCCCGATCGTACAAGCTACACCATCGAGAACAAGAATATGTCTCTCGATTACGTGCTGACAGGCTCGGAGAATCAGATGGTCACCGCGATCAAAAACACCAAGGGTGAGTCCTATATTGAGGACACCATGGATGTTTTCGTTAAAATGAAGGACGGAACCACTTATTACGCTTCCGAAACCGACGAGCAAACTCGCGTCAATATCTACCGTTACGGTTATTACTATTACGACGTACACCTGTTAGAGCAGGATTTCGAAAAAGGCACCACTGTAGAGAAGGAGACCGACATCCCGATCACAGATTTCACATCCTACAAGCACACGACCAAGCCTAAATTCGAAAACGGAGAATTGAAGGTCACCATTACCAATCAGGTGGATCCCCAGGTCTATGCTGCCACAAGCTTCAAGGCAAATGAGTATAACAATCTTCAGGTCACCGTTAAAAGCGATACTGTGGTTACCTTGACCGTCTATATCGTAGCAGGCGCACAGAAGTATCACAACAACAAGCAAAGCACCGTAGTCGAAATAATCAACGACGGCGAGTGGCATACCGTCAACATCCCGCTGAGCGAAGCCAATTTCCCTGACTATACAGGCGACGTTACAAGCATCAGACTCGACTTGGGCGGTGTTGTTGGTACTGACTTTTATTTGAAGGACGTCAAGATACAGAAAGTGAGTCACGACGCTGTTCCCTTAACGCTTGACCGTACCTTCCACACCTTCCCCGACAAGCTTCATCAGGAGCTTCACATCGTTGCTTATGAAGACACCTCCGATATTGAGGCGATTGGTATGACCACAAGCATCAAGGCTGACACGGTCGACAAACTGATAGTCAAAGACAAAAACGGTCTGCATCAGAGTCTTGACAGTGTAGATTGGGCAAGCGCGGAGTATGTCGGATTCGATATCAAAAACGTTGGAATCTTTGGATACATTCTTCCCTATGACAACGAAAGCGGAGCCATTGAGGTAACGCTTGAAGGTGGAAACTACTTGATCACGCAAACAGACTGTCCCGAGGGCGGTGTAATCAAAGCGCCCATCCAAAACACATTCAACGATTTCCGTATGGGACACAGACTCTACACCGACAGCTCTCATAATTTTGAAAAATTCTTAAATGAAGCCTACTGTGAAAGAAATCCTCTTGATGAAGACAACATCGTGATCGATGCTTCCAAAATGAAGAGAGGCGCAAAATTCAAGGAATATGACGCCCTGCGCGGTGTATATCATTTCACCATTAAGGGTGCCTCCGGCTTCAGCGATCCTTACTACAATAACCAGAACCTCCACTACAACGCATCCTTCAGCATTACCGGTGACGATCATGACAGAATGATCTATATTATGACCTATACGTCCTCCGGATGTCTCGAATGTGCGGTGCTGTTGGACGAAAACAATATGATGCTTCCCGTTCCGCTTGAGGTCAGTAAAAACTTCAGCGAGCAAGAGGAGCCTATCTACAACTGCGGTGATGCAACCTATGGCGAAACCTTCTTCCCTATGGTCATCAAGGCAGGAGAACGAAACTACATAACCGTCCTGAACTTCTATCAGAATTGGGGTAACTTCCCGCTCAAGC
The DNA here is from genome assembly GCA_017462125.1 of Clostridia bacterium. The sequence goes on from JAFTRQ010000177.1 coordinate 29,291, forward strand.
AGCTTTCCTCCATTGGCTATTATATGCCTTATTATCACCTTTCCACGGGTGTTACAGAAACCAACTGTATCTCTAACTGGTATAACAGAGGAAAGAACCTTTGGACTCTCCCCGACCACAGATCTATGTCCATGCCCGCATCCAGCGATCTGAAGAATATGTATCCGGCATACGGCAATCAGCCTCAACGTCCCAATGCAGGTTATCATTACTTCCTGCAGTATACAGATGCGGCGGGAAATTATATCGCATCCGATTATCTGGACAACATCATCAGCTCTGCGGGTCCTACATACGCTGATATTACAATGAACTACCTCTCGGACGACGGAAAGATCAAGGTATCCTACCGCCATATAGAGATGCCTCAGGTGGATGAAAACAGAACCTACTATGAGATAAAATATGAGGTTCTTGACACCGTCGAGATCGCCAACTTTATGAAGGACTTCTCATTCTACACTATGACGGGCTTTGTAAATTACACCAAGGTAGGCTATCTTGATGAAAACAACGAGAGCAAGATCAAAAGCGTCAATCCCAAGGATAAGCCCCTTCCCTACGTTCTTGGCGACAGCTGTCCTTACTTCTCGCTCTTCCACCTTCCCTCCACAAGTGTATATACCAACCTTGCATTCTTAATCTATGATTCCGAATTCATTATCGGTGGCAAGCAAGTCGACGAAAACTTCGTGATTATCGACCAAAATTACGCAGTCCGTCTCTCGCTGAACATCGACGGCAAGGTCACCCTGCAGAAGGGCGACAGCTTTACCATCAATGCGATCATCCTGCCTTGGGGAGGCGGTTGGGTTCTTGATGACGGTACTCAATATCACAACACAACCGATAAAAACGTTCAGTTGGTTCGCGAAAATACGCTTCTCAATCCCTTTAAGGCAACGCCCGTTGAAAATTGCGAGGCTGTTGAAAGTGTATTCCTGCCTCGTGTCAGATCTACTGACGGTAAGAGCGCAACCTTCACGCTTTCGGGCGGCTATGATTGCGATCCCTCCTCTGCGGATACGATCAATATGACCGTTCGCGTAGACGGATTCAATTCGCTGACCAAGCTGAAGCTTGAAGAGCTTATCGATGGAAAATGGGTAAGCATTGAGCTGTCCTCGGTAAATTCTCCCGACACCAAGGGAAACACCGCGGATTACGACGGTTATGCAGTACATTATGACGGCGATGGAACCTATAGCTATTCCTTCGTCATGACAATTACCGACGGCACACCCAGAACCGTCAGAGTAAGCGCAGAATAACGATCCAAAAGGGAGACTTCGGTCTCCCTTTTGAGATTTAAAAGGTAAAAATGCTCTGCCCCTCAAATGAAAATCGTGCTACAAAATCTGAAAATTCTCATAGACTTATTATTGCAAATCCTGTATAATAAATTAATTCATCATTGACAAAATCTGATTTAAATGCTATACTGAAGACAGCACCTTCAGAGATCGTCAAAATAAAGAAGAAAGGACCATAATATGAAAAACAAAAAGCTCTCTTTTCTTTCCCTCCTTCTTGCTATCGTAACGTGTGCAAGCTTGTTTGCTGCCTGCGGACCTGCAACAAGCGAGGATTCCTCCTCTTCCACAAACGACACCGAGCAGAAGACCGAGGGCACCGAGGCAATCGGCACAGAAGAAACCGAAAGCAATACCTCGGCTGTAGAAACCGAGGAGGACACTACGCCTAAGCTTGAAGGCGAATACGCGTTACTGATTGAAAACGCTGACCGTCTGAAAAACGACGTAACGTCCTACTTCACAAACGCTGCCCGTGAATACTACAGAATTGAAAACAATAACATGAATCTTGATTATGTGCTGACCTCAGCGCAGGACCAGCTGGCAACGATCACCAACAAAAAGGGTGGTACGTACATCGAAGATACAATGGACGTGTTTATCAAGATGAAGAGCGGAAAGACCTATTATGCATCCGGCTCTCAGATTTCCGCTACGGCAAACCTTTACCGCTACGGTTACTATTATTACGACGCGCAGTTCTACAACCAGAATTTCGTAAATGAAATCACGGTTACGGATAAACAGCCCGTAAAGTTGGCACTTTTCCGTGGCGCACATGATATGAGCCGTCCCGAGGTCACCAACGGTGTACTCTCCACGACCATTGAAAGCACCGCAGACCCCTACATTACAGCCGCAAATCTCAAAATCTCCACAGAAAAATATAATGCTTTGCAGATCACGATGAAGACCACCTCCTCCACCGAGGTCAATATGTTTTTCGTGGCAGGTAGCCATGGAGGCTTCTCTGAGGATCAGCGCATCGATTTTCAGCCTATCCCGGACGGTGAATTTCACACCTACACCATATACTTCTCTGCCGGTGTGAACGATTACACCGGAACGCTGTCTCAGCTTCGTTTTGACTTCAACGGTATCGTAGGTGAAACCGTTGAGATCAGCGAGATCACCGCTCTTTCAACAAATAACAATGACGCCCCCTCCATTGTGATGGGCAGAAACCTGCACGTATACTCCGATAAGATGCACCAAGTCATCCGTCTGATTGCCGAGAAGGACACGACCGATATTGCAGAGGTTGGTATGATCACCAAGATCGCGGCAAGCACGGTTGACAAGCTGATCGTGAAGGACAAAAACGGTCTCCACGAAAAGCTGGACGGTGTGGATTGGGCAAGTGCCGAATATATTGGCTTTGATGTAAAAAACGTGGGAATCTTCGGTTACATCCTGCCTCTGCATAAGGAAAGCGGAAGCATGACCGTTGCGCTTGAGGGTGAAAACTACGTCATCACGCAGACCACCACACCCGAAGACGGTACGATCCTCGCTCCCATTCCCGCCTCCTCTAACAAGGATCAGGTCGTTATCAATTTTAAGGGTCAGAGCAACGATCCCTATCATTCCGTAAACGAGTTTGACTTCGGTCAGCGCATCTATACCGACGCAACCCACTCCTTCGACGCATTTTTGCACGAGGCTGAGTGCGAGCGTAACCCCTTGACAAGCGATAACATCAAGATCAACACCGAAAAAACAGCAAAGGCAACCTTTGACGGCTACGATCCTCTCCGCGGTATTTACTGCTTCACAGTTCCCGAAAGCACCGGATTCAATGCCGCATTCTACAACCATCCCAACAAGCATTGCCCGCTTTCCTTCTCCATTACGGGAGATGACAAGGACAGAGACATCTACGTTCTCGCATACGCGTTCACAACAAGCATTGAGTGTGCCGCTGTGCTCGACAAGAACGATATGATGCTCCCCATTCCGATCGAGGTCTCCAAAAACTTCTCCAACGAATTTGAAGAACCCGTATTCGCTTGGGGCGATATTCGCTACGGTGAAGCGCGCATTCCTATGGTGATCAAATCCGGAGAAACACAGGAGTTGACTATCCTGCATCTCTATCAAAATTGGGGTAATTACCCTCTGAAGCAGATCTCCTCCATTCAGTTCTTTGCTCCGTATTATCACCTCTCCACAGGCTGTACAGAGTCCAACTGTATCTCTTCCTACTACGTCTACAGCAAGGACCTGCAGATGCTCCCCGACCACAGAGCTATGTCGGCTCCCATATGGGCTACCGACCCACAGCACACCAATGGCGGTAACCACAGCTACCTTCAGTACACGGATGCAGACGGTAACTATTACGCTACCGAGGATATTGTAAATGTCATCGAATCTGCAGGACCCACTTACGCCGATATTGAGCTGAACTATCTCTCCGACGATGGCAAGATCATGGCGACCTACACCCATATGGAGTTTCCTCAGGTAGACGAAAACAGAACCTTCTACGAAATGGAATACGAGGTACTTGAGGACGTCAGCTTCAAAAATTTCGCAACAGACTTCTCCTTCTATGCCGTACGTGCGATCAATGGAAACTACGTGAAGGTCGGCTATCTCGATGAGAACAACAAGCCTGCCATCGTAAGCACAGGCAAAAACGGCGAAGAAACACTTTACAAGCTTGGAGATGAATACCCCTATTTTGATATGTTCCAGATTCCCGAGCTTGACGATTACGTAAACGTTTCCTTTATTATCAGAGATGCGAAGATCGTTATTGGCGGCAAGGAGGTCGATCCCGGTTTCGTTATCGTGGAAAAGGGACATAAGACCCGCCTCTCCCTCGATCTCGGTGAAGTTACTCTCAAGAAGGGTGACCACATTACCATCCACGCGATCATTATGCCTTGGGGCTCGCAAGAGACAGACTACAGTGCAAAGCAGCCTGACATCAATGTTCTGAACGTTCGTCAGGACAGCATTATCGATCCTCTCAAGGTTACCGCAGGCGCGAATGCCGAGACCATTGACAGCGTATGGCTGCCCAAGATCAAGTCTACTGACGGAAAGAGTGCTGAATTTACGCTTTCCGGCGGAGAAAACAACGTAGCATTCCGCGTATACGGCTTCAAGATGCTGACCGCTCCCAAGCTGTACGAGAAGATCGATGGCGAATGGGTGCTCATCGACGTCAGCTCCTTGAACAACCCCGACAAAGAGGGCAACTACCACGCATATGACGGATATGCCGTTCATTATGACAGCGACGGCACCTTCTCCTACTCCTTTGTCACAACACTTACAGGCGATCAGAAGAGAACCTTCAAGGTCGTTGCAGACGAGGAATTCAAGGGCTGGCCCGAGCAGAACATTGTAGTTGAAGATCCCACCGATATCTACTTTAATCCCACGGAGATCGGCTACTCCGCTACTGCAAGCCAAGCAACGTATGAAATAGACAAGGACGGCCAATACATCCGTATCTTCGGCGACGGTGAATCTCCCGAAAAGTATTTCAGCTTCAACGTTTCCACAGATTCCGGCATCACAGGTCAGTATGCAATTATCAAGTACCGCCTCCCTGTTGAAAACGACACCGATCTCGGTCATTTCCAGATCTACACTGGCACAAAGAGTCCTGCAATCGTTGGAACAGGTGACTGGCTTGTTGCGCGCGACGTAAAGAAGGACGGTCAGTGGCACGTGATGGTCATTGACATCTCTGCGTTCAACCTTCCTGAATATGTTGCAAATGCAGACGGCACGTACAGCGCAAAGTATTTCAGATTCGACCTCTTCAACGCGAAGATGTCTGAAAGCTCCTATATTGACGTGGCATATATTGCAATGTGTGACAGCCTCGACAAGATCATGGAATTCAATCAAGATATACTTTCCGTTGAGCTTGTAGAAAGCGAATACGGTAGCAAAACGGTCTACACCGCTTCGGGAAGCTCCGAGCCTACTGCGGAGGATCTTCTGAACGTCTACATCGGTGCCTCCGCACTGAAAGCCACAAGCACGTCAGGCACAGGCAAGGTCGAGCTGCTTACCGAAGACAAGACCGAGTTTGTACGCTATTGGGGTGACGGTGCAGCGGCAGAAGCATATTCAAACATCTATAATGGTGACGGAAAAGTATCGGGTAAATACATAGTGATCAAATACCGTATTCCTACCACAAACACAGAAAATCCCGATAACGGCTATATCGAATTCTTTACAAGCACCGTGAACGGTAGCCCCAAGGGCTTCGGCCCCGAATCCGATTACGTTGCAACGTTGGGACAGAAGCTGCTGATCAAGGACGGCGAATGGCATACCCTTGTACTCGATGTCACAACTTACTCCACATGTACCACCTTTGTTCCCGCCGAGGACGGAACCTACACGGCAAAATTCATCCGTTTTGATATGTTCAACGGTCAGACAATGTCCACCTCTTCCTATATGGACGTTGCATTCGTCGGTATGTGCGAGGATCCTACCCCATTCCTTCCCGAGGAAGAATAAAAATTCAACTAATTGATCGGAAGTGTGGTGAAAAAAACCACACTTCCACATCAAATCAACAGATTTTGTGCATTAAGAATCAAATTTTTGTTGCAATGCATATAAAAATCGTGTATAATGAAATCAGAAGCCGAGCGATGACAATTATGGCGTCGCTCGGCAATTTTTTCAGATTGGAGATCAAAGATGAAAAGCAGATTGATTTCTACGTTGGCATGTCTCATTTGCCTCTCGATGCTTATCGGCGCATTGGCGGCATGCAGAACAGACAAGCCCGATACAGAAAGCTCCACCGAGCAAACCACCGATGTCCAAACCGAGCAGATCACGGGAGATGACGTTGAAGACATCACCGAGGAGGACACCTCCCCAAAGTTGGAAGGAAATAATGCCCTTCTCATCGAAAACGCAGAAAGACTGCAAAACGGCGTGAACGTTTACTACACCGACGCTTCGCGTACCTCTTACGTGGTAGAGAACAAAAATATGTCCTTTGAGTATTCATTGGACCCCTCCGCAGGTCAGCAGGTCACCGCAATCAAAAACGCCAAGGGAGCGTCCTATTTGGAGGACACCATGGATGTTTTTGTCAAAATGACCGACGGCAAGACCTACTATGCTTCGAGATCCACCGACTCCGCAAGAGTCAACATCTTCCGCTTGGGATACTATTATTACGATATCAGAATTTTGGATCAGGGATTTTCGGACAGCCTTACCGTTAGCCGTGAATATGCCGTAAAGCTTCCGGATTACAACTACTATTACGATATGTCCTCTCCCAAGTTCACGAACGGCGTGCTCATCTCAAAGTGTTCAAACGCACTTGACACGCACATCGTTTACGACGTAAACTACCCTGCCGAAGATTACAATTACGTTGCTATCACTCTGAAGGCAAGCGGAACAATCACCCGCGGCGAGCTGTTTATGCTGGCTGACGGAAGAGAAACAATGTCCGGCACGCACAAGCTGATGTTTTACGTTAAAAATGACGGTGAATTTCACACCTACTATATCCCTATGAGCTCTATGCCCGACTACAGGGGAACGGTTACCCAGCTTCGTGTTGACCTGTCGGGTCAGACCGGTGATGCGTTCGAGATAAAGGATATCAAGGCAGTACAAGCCTCTACAGGTGATGCTCCCGCCATTTATCTTGACCGAACACTTCACACCTATTCAGACAAAATGAACCAAGTGCTCCATTTCGTCGCAGAAACCGATACCAACGGCATTGCCGAGTTGGGAATGATCACAAGTATCAAGACCGACACAGTCGACAAGCTGATCGTCAAGGATAAAAACGGTCTCCACGATAAGATAGACGGCGTTGATTGGGCGAGTGCAGAATATATTGGATTTGATATTAAAAATGTTGGTGTTTTCGGTTACATCCTGCTAAAGCACGAGACAAGCGGTAAGATCACCGTATCCCTTGAAGGCGACAGCTATGTGATCACCCAAGCAAGCACACCGAACGGAGGCATCATCAAAGCACCTGTAAACGACACCTCCAACGATTTTTACATGGGTCAGCGCATCTACACCGATGCCTCTCACGACTTTGCAAGCTTCCTTCACGAGGCTGATTGCGAGCGCAATCCCTTGACAAGCGATAACGTAACGGTGGACAAAGAAAAATCCCCCGACAGCCAATTCGTTGGTTACGACCCCTTGCGCGGAACCTATTGCTTTACCCTTCCCGGCACAGATTCCTTTAACTATTCCTATTATGAACACCCCAATCAGCATTTTAACGTAGCATTTACCGTCAAGGGAGATGACCGCGACAGAAAGATCTATATACAGACCTACGCATATTCGACCAACATCGAGTGCGGTGCTGTCCTTGACGAGAACGGTATGCTTCTACCCGTGGCAATGGAGGTCTGCAAGAACTTCGTTCACGAAAAGGAAGAACCCTTATTTGACCGCGGAGACGCAAGATACAGTGAAACTTATATTCCCGTTAAGCTTTGCGCGGGAGAATCGATCACACTGAATATTCTGAATCTCTATCAGAATTGGGGTAAATACCCTTTAAAGCAACTCTCTTCTATTCAGACAAATATGCCCTACTACCACCTGTCTACAGGTGTATCCGAGTCCAATTGTATTGCTCCCTATTACGTTTTCAGCAGAAATTTGGAAACACTTCCCGACCACAGAGCCGCTAGCGCTCCGATGTGGAGCGAGGTTCCCAACCATCCCGACGGAAATCAACCTCAGTTTACCAACGGCGGCTACCATTACTTCCTTCAGTACACCGACGCTGACGGAAGCTATTCCGCATCCGAAACACTTTCAAGCAAAATTCTCTGTGCCGGACCGACGTATGCAGAGGTTGTTATGGATTATCTTTCCGACGATGGTAAGATCAAAGTCAGCTACACACATCTTGAAATGCCTCAGACCGATGAAAACAGAACCTACTACACTATGAAGTACGAGGTTTTGGAGGATGTAACGATCAAGAACTTTGCAGAGGACTTCTCCTTCTACAAAATGATCGGCTTCGGAAATTATGCACAGGTCGGCTATCTTGACGCTTCCGGCACAAGCAAGGTGCGTCCCGTGAATACAAAAAGCAAGCCTTTGATCCTGACCTTGGGCAAACAGTTCCCCTATTTCGACTGTTACCAACTCACCAAGGGAGACCTTGAGGACTACGTAAATCTTTCCTGCTTGATCTACGACTCCGATATAACCATCGGCGGGGAAAAATGCACCGCAAGCTTTGTTGTAGTCGATTATCAGCACTCCCTGTCACTCTCTCTCGACCTGGGAGAGGTCACGCTCAAGAAAGGCGACCTTATCGAGATCAATATGATCCTGATGCCTTGGGGATCTCAGCTTTCCACCGACGATTCCAACGTTCGCAGAGTGCGGGAAAACTCTCTGATCAATTCACTGAAGGTAGAAGCAGGCGCAAATACGACGGCAATCGACAGCACCTTCCTTCCCCGTGTGCGCTCCACAAACGGTAAGACAGCCGAATTCACATTGTCAGGCGGTGAAAATAACGTTACAGTACGTGTTTACGGCTTCGATAAGCTGACCGCTCCCAAGATCTACGAAAAAATTGACGGTGAGTGGGTGGAATATGAGGTCAGCTCCGCCAACTCTCCCGACCAAAACGGACACGCCAACTATTACGACGGTTACGGTGTGCATTATGACGGAGACGGCACCTTCTCTTATTCCTTCGTCACAGCTATGAATAACGGTGCACCCCGAACCTTCAAGCTGGTTGCCGAGGAAGACTTTGAGCCATGGCCCGAAGAGCTTCCCGAAAAAGAGACCGAATCCCTTTTCAATACAATCCTTGAAGGCGAGCTTCTGAAGAGTAATTCCGGTAACAGCGGAAGCAGCCTCGGTGCAGTAACGGTTATGGAGGATGGCGAATACGTCCGCTTCTTCGGAAACAATCTTGTAGAAGCCTACGCAAATCTGACCTTTACCGGTGTAACGGGACAGTATGCGGTAATCAAATACCGTCTGCCCACCACAAATCCGGAATCGGCAGGACTCTTCAATATCTTTACAAGCACCGTCAATGCAGGAGCCACCGGTGATGGTGACTTTATGGAAACCTATGCAATTGTCAAGAACGGCGAATGGCAAGTCATGGTCATCGATCTTGCAAAATTCGGGCTCAAAAATTTCGCTCCCGATGCAAACGGCAACTACAGCGTACAATATATGCGATTTGATATGTTCAATCAAGTCACAAGCGAGAGCTCCTACATTGATATTGCCTACGTCGCTCTCTGCGACAGCTTTGAGGATGCCATTGCCGCCAATCTCGATATGGAAACCGTCACGCTTGTTGAGGATTCCAAGGGCAGTACAACGATCTACACCGCAACGGGCACAAGCGTTCCTTCATTGGATGACGTATTGGATTTGTACTTCTCTCCCACAGAGCTTTTGTCCTTCAAAACTCACGGCGGAAGTAGTCTCGGTGAGGTCAAGCTTGCCGATGACAGCTCCTATATCCGCTATTACGGTGATGGCAAATACGGTGAAAACTACACCTACATCAACATCGAAGCTGATAAGCCCACCGGACAATTCGTCGTGATCCGCTACCGTCTCCCTTCCACCAATGCTGAAACAGGCGACAAATTCCAGATCTATATCGGAACAAAAAGCAAGGATCCCACCGATGCAGGTGGACAGATGACTACCACGGCACTTTATAAAGATGATAAGTGGCACACTCTTGTGATCGACCTTGCAGACTTCAATCTTTCCGAGTTTGCCGCATCGGAAGATGGCAGCTACACCGCACAGTTTATGCGATTTGATATGTTTAATCAATTGATGTCCACCGAATCCTATATTGATATAGCTTACGTAGGTATGTGTGACAGCATAGACAAGGCTCTGACCGCCAACAGCGATCTTGACGCCATTACTTTGGTGTCCTCTCGCGACAGCTCCGAGGAGATTCCAACAAAATAAGCTCTCAAGCCGACCGCCTTGGCGGTCGGCTTTGCTTCATCAACCAACAGTTGACGAAAACTTTCATATGCCCGATTGACAATCGGCAGAAAATATGCTATACTGTTAGCGTAATCAAATTACGAATTCAGCCAAAGGAGGCGATTATTATGATGAACACTTATATTTATCGGATGTCATATGTATCGCCTGCGGAATGTTCGTCGCAAGGTTTATATAGTTTTTGATGCACATCCGATCTCGGGTGTGTTTTTTGTTTGTCTGAAACATCTTTGGCAAACGTATAGTTTTATGCACCCGTAGGGGTGCTTTTTGTTTTGTCAAAAACAGTTTCCGTGGAAAGCCCTTGAATATGAGTCAAACGGAAAATTCAGCAAAACCGAAAGGAGAATTTTTTATGATGACCGCTATTACAACACTTTTGAAAAATGAAAGAGGGGATGCCCATGAAGAGATTAAAAAACAAAATATTATCTATGGAGCCTAACACGACTACATACAAGGCGATGTATGAAGGTAGTATGATCATCGAAGATCCCGCACATCCAACAATGGAGCCTTATGTCGATTACAGCTCGATATACTACAATAATAGCATTGGATTTGATATATCCACAACTCACAAGCTGGCACAGGATAAGCCAACGGTGGTGATCAGTATTCCTTGCTCTACGCTTGGTATCGATATTCCGGATAAATCAACCGAAAGCGTAGAAGCCGACTTTTGCCTCCGCGCGTTCAAAAAATACATTGATGAGCTCAATGCAGAGTTATATAACCGAAGCCGCCCTGATAACGAAAACGGAAAGTATTATCTGTGTGCGCCGGGTGGCGAGATTATAAAAAGAAACACAGCGTATTTTGCGCTGTGTCCGCAGAAGGATTATAGAAACGGTTCAGGTTCAACCGTATATCTGTTGAGTGACGGAGTATCTCGTCCGCCGCTGATGTGCCTGTGTATCAGAATCCAAGTTCAGTTTCCTCTAAAGAAGCTTCGTAAAACATTTCAAATGATGTGCCGTGATCTTCCCGACGCGGTTGACCGTTTCGTCTTGGATTTCGATATTGAAGGGTTAAAGAAAGCAACCGAGCTTGCCAAAAAACAATCGGCTATCAGAGAATGGCTGAAAAGTAGCGACTATTGCGCTTTTGTTGCCAACGGCAGTATCCTTCCTCGCGCCAAAGGCACAGATTTGCCGATGCTTGATGCGATTCCGTTCAGATCCACGCCGAGTGACGAGATTGAAGTTTGTGGTGTGCGCGGAATGGGAATTAAAAAAGGTGTTACCGTAATCACGGGCGGTGGTTATTCGGGTAAATCCACCCTGCTTGATGCCATTTCAGCAGGTATTTACGACCATGCACTTGGTGACGGGCGAGAGTTATGCATCACCGACGAAAGCGCCGTAACTATATCTGCTGAGGATGGCAGAAGTGTCAAACACGTCAATATTTCGCCCTTTATCAAGTGGTTGCCGGGTGGCGATACAAGCGATTTTTCCACCGATCACGCCTCGGGCTCGACCTCGCAAGCGGCGAACATTATGGAGGCGGTTGATTGCGGTGCTAATTTATTGCTCATTGACGAGGACAGAAGTGCAACCAACTTTATGATCCGTGACCGTATGATGAAGGAGCTGATTGAAAAAGAGCCGATCACGCCCTTTACCGACCGCGTAAACGAGCTTCACAAAACGCAGGGGGTTTCTACCATTCTCGTTATCGGTGGCAGCGGTGAGTATCTTTCGGTTGCCGATAAGATCTATATGATGGAGGATTATCTGATTCACGATGTAACCGAAAAGTCAAAGAATATTTGCAGTTCCTATAACGTAACATCGGTATTTCCATCGTCTGCAAATTGGCAACAATGCAGAACGCTTTATTCTGACCGTTTTTCCTCTTACCCTGAAGGAAGTGGAACGGAAAAGCTTGAGGTTTCGGATATGGGATTTGTCATTATCGGTGACGAAAAGATCGACGTGCGCGGACTTCACGATATCGTTTCTCCCCGACAGCTTGATACCCTTGGCTTTATGCTACGTTATTTGGAGGTATCAAACAACGACAGAAAGATTGATATTGAAAGGAAAATAAATGATCTGTATGCTCGAATTGACGAGGAAGGAATTGACTTTTTGTATTCATCTTTCTTCACGACCTGCGAAAGATTCCTTGATCTGCCTCGCAAGCAGGAGCTGATGGCACTGATCAACCGTATGCGAAAGATCAATATGGTAAAGGGCGGTGATACGATATGATTATGCCCACCTATCACATTACGATTGCGGACAAAATCAAGGCATACCGCAATGAAAACAATCTGTCCTTAAAGGAATTCGGCAAGCTAATGGGAGTTTCTGCGCAAGCAGTATGTAAGTGGGAGCAAAACACCTGCTATCCCGACATTATCTTTCTGCCGCATCTTGCGAGGATACTAAATTGTACAACCGATGACTTTTTTGAAACACATGGAGGCAATGCGAATGAATAGATTGAAATTGGCTTATAAATCTTTTGCTTACTCTTGGAACCTGATCTTTGAGTCAAGCAAATTCTTGATTTTTCTGTATTTCGCATTGATGTTGATTACAACGTCTTTTCCGTTGTTGTCCGCATTTTTGCTGAAATACGTTTTAGATGCATTGACCGTGGCAACACCCAAAATAGAAAAGGTGCTTGCGGTGGTTATCATATACGGTCTCTCTTTGGTAGTGAACCAAGGAATTAACTCCGCAAGATATATGGTAGAAACCACCATCAATCAAAAGGCAAGGCATTTATATCAGTGTCGCATGGCAGAAAAGCTCTCGTCGCTCCCTATGGGTGTTCTCGATTCATCCAAGGGGAAGGATATGATTGATGATGTAAGGTATACGGAAACGACGGCAATTCTTTTAACATTCCGCGTTGTTGACTTAATTTCACATATCTATACTTTTGCAGTGGCATTTTCCACACTTGCAGTATTCTCGCTTGGCTTCTCGCTTATGTTCTTGGCATTTACGATACCGAGCATTATTTTCAACGAATATTATGCTCGCAAATCCGAAGAACTGCGTGAAAAAACAGCACCCGACGTTCGCAAATTCCATTACTATCGTTGGATGCTTACCGATGCTTGGCCTGCAAAAGACGTGAGAATGTACGATCTGACCGATGCTATTAAGGCACGTTATGATGAGGAAAAGAAGGACTATATCAAAGCCAACAAAGCACTTGACAAGAAGGTACTGCACAGCTCACTCGGCATAGAGCTTTTCCGCAGGAGCGGAGAGATCGTATTTATTGCCTATGTGATATACAAGGCGATAAACGGAGCGATTGGTATTGGTGACGTTGCGCTCTATATCGGGTTTGCGCACAGCGTTTCAAATTCTTTTTGGCGCATCACTTGGATGATTACCGATGCGTTTAGCCGTGTATCTGATTTAATGGGCAAGTTATTTGAGTTCTTTGCTCTAAAAACAGAAACAAATACCGGTAAGCGTTATTTTGAATCCTTTGAAAGCTTAACCTTCGACAACGTATGTTTTAAGTATCCACATACCGATAAATATGTGTTGACCGGTGTTTCTTTTACACTCAATAAAGGGGATAAGCTGTCAATCGTCGGTATCAACGGTTCGGGAAAATCCACGATTATCAAACTGATGCTGGGTCTTTATGAGATCGAATCGGGGCAAATTCTGATCAACGGTTATCCGATGTCTGATTACGATATGCGAGATGTGCGAAAGCTCTTTTCCGCGCTATTCCAAAGCTTTGTGCAGTATCCGCTGACATTACGTGAAAACATTGCACTTTCCTCGCTTGAACGTATGGATAACAGCGATGAAATTGAAGGCGTTCTGGTACAAAGCGGTGTATATGAGGATATTCAGCCAAAGCTTGAAAACGGACTTGATTCCTTTATGACTCGCCAATTTGACGATAAAGGCACGGAGCTTTCCAAAGGACAATGGCAGAAAATTGCACTTTCACGAGCTTATTTCAAAAATGCTCCCATTATCATCTTTGACGAGCCTTCTGCCGCGCTTGACGCCGAAGCGGAAGATCGAATATTCAAGAACTTTGAATCCATATCCGACGGTAAGACGGGCATTATGATCTCCCACCGTATATCAAGTGCCCGTATGTCCAATAAGATCGTTGTGCTTGATGGTGGAAAGATTACAGAGCAAGGCACTCATGACGAGCTTGTTGCGCTTGACGGTCTGTATGCCAAGCTCTATAACCTTCAACGCGAAAAGTACACGGTAAAGGAGGTCTGCGCGAATGAAAAATAAACTTATACCTTTTATTATGCTGATTCGCGCTACAATTTGCGATACAATCGCAAATTGCCCAAGAAAGGCGGTGAGCGATCAATATGAATAAAATAAAGACTTTCTTTTCCGGACTTTTCAAAAACGTATGGTTCGGCATTAAGACCTGTTTCCTCGCCTCAAAATTCTATTTTTCCATGAAGCTTGTAATTTTGATGTTTACAACGTTGATACCGATTGTGAATCTATGGCTGTGGAAAGAGGTTCTCAACGGCATTGTGGATTTCGAAAACAAAAAACAGACCGTACTTGTATGTTTGGTCATTTATCTCGCCCTGCAATTAGCTACCTACTTGATAGACCAATTCGATAATTATGTTCAAGACCGATACAGTGACGAATTGAAGTTTTACATTGACGCCGTGATGATGGATAAGACCTCGCGGATGGATCTTTCCTTTTTCGATTCTGCCAAGATGGGTGACAAGGTAAGACACGCGAGAAGCAATTTCCTCACAATGATGAATATGTCGTGGCTTGTGTTTGACATCATTTCCGCGTTCATCAATGTAATAGCAACACTTATTATTGTCTGCACATACAAATGGTGGCTCGGACTTGTCACGCTTGTACTTTTGATTCCGTTTATGCTCTACAATAAAAAGCGTACCGAGCGCAAGCTTCAAATGGAAAAAGAACAGCTTCGCGACAACCGAAAAAAGGATTATTATCGTGATGTATTCTTCAACAACGATATTCAATTTGAGATTAAGCTGAATAATATCGGTGCTTACTTCATCGGCAAGTACAAGGAAACGTGGCAAAAGCTTTATAAAATCAACAAGACGGAGGATATCAAGCACAATATCATCAATACGCTGATTATGATTGTGAACGTATCCAGCGAATTTTGGGTGTTGACGGTATCGGTATTTGATGTTGTCAATAAACACATCGGTATCGGTGATCTGCAATATAATCTCAGTATGGTATCGCGCTTACGAAGCCAATCTCAACTGCTGATGAATAAGGTCAATAAATTCCTTAGCGATAATGCTCGCCTGATAGAGCTTCAAGAATTTATGGACATCAAACCCGAAGTAGAAAAGAGCGGAACACTGAAGCCGTCAAACAACCCGAAGATTGAATTCTGCAACGTAAGCTTTCGTTATCCCAATGCAGAACATTACGTGCTGAAGGATTGCTCCTTTACCATTGAACCGCACGAAAAGATTGGTCTGATAGGACTTAACGGTGCAGGAAAATCCACCATCATCAAGCTGATGTTCCGTTTTTATGATCCCGAGGAGGGGTGTATCAAGCTTGATGGAGTGGATTTGAAAGAATACGATATTTATGCGGTGCGTAAAGTATTCGGTGTCCTGTTCCAAGATTATGTTACTTACTGCTTGCCTCTCCGTGAGATTATTGCGCTATCCGATTTTGATGAGCGGTTCAATGATGAAAAGCTGAAAAAGGCTTGCGACATCAGCGGTGCAAGCGAGGTTATCAAGGATTGGGAGAACGGCTTTGATAGCGTTCTTGGTCGCTACTATGCTGACAATGGCAAAGACCTTTCTGGCGGTCAATGGCAGCTCGTTGGACTTGCCCGCGCGTACTTCAAGGATAGTGAATATATGATCCTTGACGAGCCCTCCGCCGCGCTTGACCCAATTTCTGAGGACAGAATATTTGAACAGCTCTATCATTTGAGCGAGGGTAAGAGCTCGGTTACGATTTCACACCGTCTTTCAAACACAACACTTGCCGATAAGATTCTCGTTATCGGTGACGGACACATCATCGAACAAGGCTCGCATTTTGAGCTTTTGAAGCAGAACGGAAAATATGCCGAGCTGTTCAATTTGCAGGCAAGTAAGTATATTTGATTATGAAAGGAAATAGCAATATGGCAGATCAAGAGCTTGTTAACGCAATTATGGATAAGATTTCCGCAATAAAAGAATATAAGGAGAAATATGGAGAGGAAGATATAGTTGCTTACTATAATACCCACGGAACGTATGTAGGTATCGAAAAATATCTTGAAGAATGTGCTACGAAAAAACAATCATAAATATCCCGCCGAGAGCAACCAAATGGTCGCTCTCGGCGGGGTTTCTTTTCAAATTTTTTAGAAATTTAAATATATTTCTTCGCTCTCTCCAAATTTCTTTCTTCGAACTCAATGACGTCGCGAACAAGCTTCAAGGAGCCCTCGGACACACCTGTATTCTCATACTCGCGAAGGAGCTTGATTCCGTCGGTCACACCCATTGTGGAGCCCTCGGCAATCATCTGTGCCAGATGGCTATCGGTAGAATCCGTCATGGTATTCATTGCCATACCAATGCTTGCCCACAGCTTGGTCATCGGATTCTCTTCCTTGGCCTCCGATCCCATTTCCTTTATACGAGCCTTTGCTTTTGCCGCAAAGCTTTCATAACCGTTAAGCTGATCGGTCAGATCGGTCTTA
Organism: Clostridia bacterium; assembly: GCA_017462125.1. Next base: position 46,318 of record JAFTRQ010000177.1, read on the forward strand.
AATTTGCCATCGCTGACCTTGCTCATCAGCTTTACAATCGAATCCGAGCCCATCTTCACATTTTTATAAAGCTGATCCAGCATTTCCGCTTCTTTTGTCTTTAATTCCTGCATCTTTTTTAGATCCTTTCAAAATCAATGGATTTCAACCATAGTTTGTGCAATATAATCAATATTATACAGAAAAAACGGAGTTGCAAACTCCGTTTTTTCATTTTTATTATTTTTTCATTAACTTCATTTCTCTGATATCTGTGCCTGCAAAGGGTAGCACCATATATTCACCGAAGATGCGGCTTGTAATTCTGTCCTGATACTTTTTTCGCATTTCATCTCTGTTGAAATTGGTATTGATCACCGTGGATTTTTTACGGTTCAATCTGCTGTTGATCACATTGTAGAGACAAGACGTCGTGAATTGGTTGATGACTTCCGTACCAAGGTCGTCAATGATCAGCAGATCGCAGGTATAGTACTTTTCGGTCTCACCCGTAACCTCTGCATTAGCACTGTTTCCGAAGCGATTCAACTCAAAATCCGAAAACATACCCGTGGCAGTGGTATAATACACGTCATTTCCCTTTTCAATGATCACACCGCCCATTGCACTTGACAGATGTGTCTTACCAAGTCCCGTGTTACCCATCATCAGAATATTACCGGATGTTCCCGCTTTATAGGTATCCGCATAATCCTTTACAATACTCAAAATCGTTTTCATACGGTTCAAAGCATCACCCTTATAATAAGATAGATCGAAGCTATCAAAGGTCTGTGTCGCGATCAGATCCTTCATACCCGAGGATTCAAGACCCGCCTCAACCAGCTTCTTGATCATACACTTGCACATCTTATAATCAACCGTACCCGTATCGCCACACGCAGGACATTCGTAACGGATCTCCGTATAATCGGAAGCAAAGCCTGCTTTCTGAAGAAGCGATGCTCTCTGCTCCAAAAGCTGGGTATTTCTTTTTTTTGCACGCTCAATCTCTGCCATTTCACCACGCAAAGATGCGTCAAATATTGAAAACCCCGTAGAAGCCAACTGATGATCGATCTCCTTTATCTCGGGGCATACCGCGTGCACCTCGGCACGGCGAAGCTTGGCATCGTCCTCAGCACGACGGTATTTTCCATCGTATTCTTGCTTGATCCTTGCGTAATTATCTTTATTAAATCCCATATCGATCAAGTGCGCCTGACATCTTCATAAAAGACAAACCGATGTAAGCGCGCCCTTTCCTTCATTATTTCATTTGACATTTCAGGCATTCTCGCCAAGACTTCTCCTGACAGCGGCCTCAAAAAAGCTGTCCGTATCAAAGCTTCCTGTACCGGGAGCTTCCGCATTATCACCGTTTTTGTAGGATTCCTCAATCGCATCCAGCGTACGCAATCCTGCCACGTTCCATCTTTCAAGAACCGCATTCGCGTACGCAAAGGAGCCCTTTCCCGTAGCATCTGCCGTGACCTCATACGCTTTTTCAATGATCTCTACAGAATAACCCATATCATTTATCCAAGCAGAAATAAACTTTTTCTCCTTGGAGGTAAATGCGCGCTCTCCCATGCCGAACAATGCCCTGATCTTACCCTCTGCCGCCGCGGCATTCTCTCTCCGCTTCAACTCCTCAGAAAGCTGCGCACCCGTGGTAATGCCCGCATCGTAAAGCGCAAATGCTGTTTTTTCCGCATAATGGAGTGTATTTTTTCCAATTGTCACGCAATACGTCAGCAACATCATCACATATTCGCAATCAAGGCCAAGGTAATCCACAAGTCCGATCAGTACGTTGATCTCTCTGACGTTGAAGATCTTACCCATGATATTCTGACATTCATTGATCAGCATTGCGGTCTCTTGTCGCTTCTCTAAAAGCGCAGACAACTCGTCCGAGGTATATTTGGGCAGCTCATCCGCACTCTTCAGCTTTTTCTTTTCTACTCTTTCAGAGGTTTCGCGCGTTTTGCTCTCGCTCTCTGCAGTATAAGCAAGTGTCACATTGCCTTGAGGCTTCTTCCCGTCAGTAACCTCGATAATTCCCGTTCCGCGCCAAAACGATAGTGATTCGCGCACCTCATCCTCGGTACAATTGGCAAGCTGTGCCAGCTTTTTTACATCCGCGTTTCCACATGCAGAGCACAATCCCAAAAGGACTCTCAGATCTGTCGAGCTTGCTCGGTCGGCAATCTCAAGCACTTGGCAGGGGAATGCCGCAGCGCTGTTTCCGTAATTAATTAAATATTTCACTTTGTCTCCGTTTCCTTATCCCCGTCCGTGATTCTCCAAAAGGCAGGCTCGTCCGCCTCGGAGTCACTCTCCTCAACAACCCGCTCACTACCCTCATTCCGGCAAATACGGCAATTCAATATCATCAAAGAATCACCCAGGTGAACGTTTTCCACTACAATGTCCTCGTCGGTATATTCAAGCTCAACACCCATATAATTCCAAAGGCCCTTGAGCCCAAGCTTCACGCAACGGTCAGCAATTCCCTTGACCAATGCCTTAGGGCATGCAAGCACTGCAATATCCACCTTGTTTTCGGTGCAAAACGCCTCAAGCTCATCGATGGGATAAACAGGAACGCCTGCGCAATCCTTTCCTTCAGCATCATTACCTGTGTCAAACAGCGCACTGATATCAACACCGCGCTTTTCAAACATAGACAGATGTACAAGTGCTCTGCCAAGGTCGCCTGCACCGATAATGATAGCCTTAAAGCCCGCGCTGACGCCGAGAATCTCGCTGATCTTTGCGAACAGATAATTGACGTTATATCCGTATCCCTGCTGACCGAAGCCGCCAAAGCAGTTCAGATCCTGACGGATCTGTGATGCGGTCACGTGCATCATATTTGCCAGCTCGCCCGAGCTGATCCTCGTCTTTCCTCTTGCAATCAGCTCACACAAATACCGATAATATCGGGGGAGTCGACGAATAACCGCAGGAGAAATGCTCTGTTTATTAACGCCTTCATTAACACTGTTGTTCATTATTTTTCGTCCTTAAAATTATTTTGTTTCGAATAAATTTACATTTATCCACCATTTAAAATCCGCTGTTTTTCAAAGCAACATTGCCCATTTTTCGGGAAATATTGGGTTTTCCACAACAGCTCAACCGTTCGGTTTATCCACAGTTTCCACAATGTTATCCACAGAAAGCCCTTGCAAATCAAAGGATTCAAGGATTTATACAAAGCATATTTATACAATTTTGTCGAATATTGGGTGTGGAAATCGAAGGTTTTCCACAGCTGTGGAAAACCTCTGTGGAAAACACCCTTTCAAGTCTCGTTAACAAGCTGTGAATTTGCAATGAATTTTACTTCAACGGTTTTCAGATATCATCTGCCGCAGAAGCATTTAACGAGGTATCCGCAAGTCTGCCCTCAAGATACTCAAAGCAACCCGAGGCGGCAATCATCGCGCCGTTATCACCGCAAAGCTCTCGGGGAGGAACCACAAGCTTGACTCCGCGATCCCGACACATTTCTGCCAACGCGCCGCGCAAATGTGAATTCGCCGCAACACCGCCTGCAAGCACCAAGGTATCAAGCCCCGTTTCATCAAGGGCTGCCGAGGTCTGCTTTACGATTGCCTTAACAATAGTCTTGGTATAGGATGCGGAAAGATCCGCGCGATTGATCTCTTCGCCCTTCTGGTTTGCGGAATTTATATAGTTCAGTGCCGCAGTTTTGATTCCACTGAAGGAAAAATCCAAGGTGTGCTGGAGAGCGGGAGACGGCAATTTGATTGCCTTGGGATCACCCTCATACGCAAGCTTGTCAAGGGCCGCGCCTCCGGGATACGGCAAGCCGATCACTCTGCCGATCTTGTCAAATGCTTCTCCCGCTGCATCATCTCGAGTAGTTCCGATCTCACGAAGCGTTCGGTAATCCTCACAAACGTAGATCGACGTATGTCCTCCCGACACTACAAGCGCCAAAAATTCAGGCTTTAGCTCCTTATCGGTAAGATACGCCGCTGAAATATGTCCGTGGATGTGATTGACCGATACCAGCGGGATGTTATTGGCAAAGGCCAACGATTTTGCAAAATTCACACCGACCAGAAGTGCGCCGATCAACCCGGGATGAGTCGTTACCGCGACACAATCCAATTGCGCAAGCGTGATACCGGCTGTCTGCAATGCCTCCGTTGTAATAGAGGATACCGCTTCAATATGTGCACGGCTTGCGATTTCGGGAACGACGCCGCCATACAAGCGATGTGTCTCGATCTGAGACGCAACAATATTTGATCTGATCTCAAAAACTCCGTCACGATACTCAATCACAGCCGCCGAGGTTTCGTCACAAGAGCTTTCCATTCCTAAAATATACATAGATTATCCTTACTTAATGTGTAATATCATCACCAAAGCAGCTTCTGTCGGCTTGGTATAGAAGTCTTTTCTCTTACCCTCCACCTTAAATCCAAGGGCAGAGTAAAGCGCGATTGCCGCGCGGTTAGACTCTCTGACCTCAAGCGAGATCGAGTCAAGGCGGTTGTTTTTAGCGTATCTGATGAGCGCTTCAACCACCGCTCTGCCATATCCCATGCGGCGAAAATCGGGATGAGTCGCGATATTGGTGATCTGACCCTCGTCAACCGCCACGAGCATACCGCCATAAGCACAGACGATGCCATCCTTGCGACAGACCATTCCAACACCGATGCCCTCGTTAGTCAGAAGCTCAAGGCTTTTTCTGCTCCATGGTTGACTGAAGCAAAGCTTTTCAAGCTCCGCGACTCCTTCAAGTGCATCCGCTGTCATTTTCTCGGGATGAATGCGCGGGCGAGCCTTTTTCTCCTCGGGAGCAATATTTTTGTTCTCTTCCATTTTTGTAACCTTCACTTAATAACCGAATTTTCCGGACAGCGAATCGTCGTCCTCAATCCAATCCGAAACCGAGATCACTCTGTAATCCTCTGCGGTATCTCTGACAATAACCGTTTCAATACCCGCATTGATGATCTGTCTCTTGCACATCATACAGCTGTTGGTTCCGGAATAAAGAGAGCCGTCTGCAGGATTCACGCAGACCATATAAAGTGTAGAGCCCAACATTCTGTCTCTGGGAGCCGCGATGATCGCATTTGCCTCAGCATGAACCGAGCGACAAAGCTCATATCGCTCACCTCTGGGAATCTTCAGCTCTTCTCTGATACAGAAACTGATATCAGTACAGTTTTTTCTTCCTCTCGGCGCTCCGTTATAGCCTGTGGAGACGATTACGTCGTCCTTCACAATGATCGCACCGAAGTGACGTCGCATACAAGTAGCTCTTTCTGCGACAGTCTGAGCAATATCAAGATAATAATTCGCCTTTGAGACCCTGTCCTTACTCATTTTTTCTCCTTTTGCGGAATCACCTAAAAAATGGTACACTTCCGCATTTTATTATATTTATTTAATTATATCTTATTTCCGCAAAAAAATCAAGAGGTTTGACAAAATTGGCGGAAAAGATTCTTTATTCGTCAAGGCTATCCACTATGTCAGCCATCCGCCGTACTGCATATAATTGAACGAGCGGACCTGTTCGCTCGAAAACGGCAGAAGCTTTGGAGAACCGATTATGATATACAACAACTCATACCGCACAGTCACGGTATGCACTGCCGTGACCGTTTCAATGACCGTCGCCTTAAAGGCACAGCGAATCCTTGCGAAGAGTGCGATCCGCGCTGAGGTGATCAAGGTCAGCAGCTCCTCGGCCAAGCGGGGCTGCACCTACGGCATTGAATTCGACTATTCCCTTTTGGGAAACGTCAAGGATATACTTGGCAGATCCGGCATTGACGTAAAAGAATATCTTTGCTGAATAGTTGCCGAGCCCTCCTACAGTCGGCTCGGCAACTGTTCTGACATCATAAAGTGAGGTAACTAACAAATGAATAATACTCCGGTCTATTTTGATAACGCCGCCACCACCTTCCCCAAGCCTCCGGAAGTAATATCTGCGGTGCTCGAATGTATGGAGGAATATTGCGGAAATCCGGGACGTGGCTCCCATTATCTCGCCAAAAAATCTGCAGAGACAGTCTTTATGACGAGGGAAAGCTTGGGCGAGATGTTTGGCGCCGCGCCCGAGAACGTGATCTTCACGCTGAATACCACTTATGCTCTCAATATGGCGATCAAGGGCGTTATGGGCAACGGTGGGCACGTTATCATCAGCAATATGGAGCATAACTCGGTTCTGCGCCCCATCGTAAAGCTTGCGCAGGATAAACGAGTTACCTATAGCATCTTTGACGGGTACGGCAAAAACGGTAGCATTTCATCCAAGGAGATCATATCAGGCATCATGGCAAAGCTTCGCCGCGATACCAAAATGCTGGTCTGTATCCATTCCTCAAACATCTGCTCCCATACCCTTCCCATAAGAGATATCGGTGCGTTCTGTCACCGCCACAACATCCTTTTCTGTGTTGACGCGGCGCAATCGGCAGGTCACATTCCCATTGATATGGAGAAGGATAACGTAGACATTCTTTGCCTGCCCGCGCACAAGGGACTTCTTGCGCCTCAGGGCTGTGGTATTCTGATTTTGCGAAACCTCTTGATGCTTGATACACTTACCGAAGGTGGAAACGGGATCAATTCACTTGACAGCGACATGGGACAGGAATCCCCCGAACGGTATGAGAGTGGTACGCTCTGTACCCCTGCCATCGCGGGGCTGTACGCCGGCTTGCGATTTCTCAAGAGCTTCGGAATCGCCAACGTCGCGCGCCACGAATCTATGCTGTGGCAAAGGGCATACACCTACTTACAAAACACCCGAAACGTGACCGTACACGATCATACCCCGGGCAGCGTGCTGCTGTTCTCCGTCAACAACGCTTCTGCCGATGAGGTGGGAGAGCAGTTAAGCAAGCGCGGATTCTGCTTACGCACAGGATACCATTGCTCCGCTTTGGGACACAAAGCCCTTCAGACCCCGGACGGCGGAGCGGCACGCATCGGCTTTGGCATATTTAATAATGAGCAAGAAACCGACCTGCTCTGTCAGGCAATTGCGGATATCGCACGACAAACCGCACGATAGCCCCACAAAAAAACGAGATGTTGGGCGAATCAAAAAGAATTCGGGAGCAAACACAGGATTAATCCCGAAAATGCGCAAATGACTCGTGATTTTAAAAAATAATTACAAAAATTCGCAAAATTCGGGGTCTTTTTCATAAAACCTCTTGCATTTAGGGTGAAATTATGGTACAATATATGCTGTTATATACTGTGCATTTTTATGTAAACCCAATTATACTGCACAGTGCTGTCGTTCAAGACGGAAACGGCAAGGATTTCCCCCCTGCGCGCCACACATTGTCGGAAAACGCATCAAAAATTTCGGCGTGAGTCTACTTACGCTAATCTTGAATTTTAAAGGAGTTTTTATGTGTAATGGAAAAGGATATTATCATCAACCTGACTGATGTGTCAAAAGCCTTTGACGGAGAAACAGTTCTCGACCACATCAACCTGCAGATCCACGATAAGGAATTCGTAACGCTTCTTGGCCCCTCGGGCTGTGGCAAAACCACAACTCTTCGTATCATTGGCGGCTTTGAGACCCCCGATACAGGAGAGGTAGAATTTGATGGCAAGAGCGTGAAGGACGTTCCCCCTCACAAGCGACCCGTCAACACCGTATTTCAGAAATATGCTCTCTTTCCTCATCTCAACGTCTTTGAGAACGTAGCCTTCGGTCTCCGTCTCAAAAAGACTCCCGAGGATATCATTCGTACAAAGGTCAAAGAAATGCTGGCTCTTGTTAACCTCAAGGGCTTTGAGCGCAGGCGTGTCATCACACTGTCCGGAGGACAGCAGCAGCGTGTCGCAATTGCCCGCGCTCTGATCAACGAGCCTGAGGTTTTGCTTCTTGACGAGCCCTTGGGCGCGCTTGACCTGAAGCTCCGTAAGGATATGCAGAACGAATTGAAAAAGATTCAAAAGGCTACCGGTATCACCTTTATTTACGTCACTCACGATCAGGAGGAGGCTCTCTCTATGTCCGACACCGTCGTGGTTATGGCTAACGGACAGATCCAGCAGATCGGTTCTCCTACAGATATTTATAACGAGCCCGAAAACGCATTCGTTGCAGACTTTATCGGCGAGTCCAATATTGTTGATGGCGTTATGCTCTCGGATTACAAGGTCCGTTTTTCAGGCCAGACCTTCGATTGTGTTGACAAAGGCTTTGCCAAGAACGAGCGAATTGACGTAGTTGTCCGTCCCGAGGACGTCGACGTCGTTACCCCCGATAAGGGTATGCTGCAGGGTCTTGTAACATCGGTCACCTTCAAGGGTGTACACTGGGAGATCATCGTTGATATCAACGGCTTCAAGTGGATGATACAAACCACGGATTTCGTGGCAGAGGGCGCACACATCGGCCTTTATATCGAGCCCGACGCAATACATATTATGCACCGCTCCGAGTTCTCCGGTATGTTCGGTGACTATTCCTCCTTCTCGGACGAGCTGGATCAGCTTTCAGACCCGACCGACCCCGATAGCGAGGAGGATAGCGAAGAATGAAAGGCAGATCTTTTTTCCAACGAATGGCGGCAGTTCCCCACATAGTGTGGACGGTTATGTTTATCGTAGCCCCGATGCTCTTCGTTCTTTACTTCGCTCTCACGGATGCAGAGGGAAATTTTTCCCTTTCCAACATCTCCACCCTTGGCAGATACGGCAACGTTTTCGTGCTGTCCATCGGTTTTGCGTTGATTGCTACGGTCATCTGCCTACTGATCGGATATCCCTTGGCATACTTTATGGCAAAGTCCAGCCCCAGGATGCAAAAAATACTGATGGTTCTCATTATGCTCCCTATGTGGTGCAATCTGCTGATCCGTACGTATGCTCTGATGGCATTGCTTGATAACGGCGGACTCCTCAATTCCTTTCTCGAAAGCATCGGGCTTGACAAGCTCCATATTGTAGGCTCCGATTTTGGCGTGATTCTCGGTATGGTATACGACTTCCTGCCGTATATGGTCCTTCCGATCTTCACAACGATGACCAAGCTGGACAAGCGCTACGTTGAAGCAGCACACGATCTTGGCTGCAACCACGTTCAGACGATGACAAGAGTCATTATGCCCTTGACCGTTTCGGGCGTTATTTCGGGTATCACGATGGTATTCGTTCCCTCTATCAGCACGTTTTATATTTCACAAAAGCTTGGTGCGGGCAAAATCGATCTGATCGGCGACACGATTGAACGACTCTTCCAAAACACCAGCACCTATAACGTAGGTGCCGTTATCTCTCTTGTGATGATGGTACTGATCCTCATTTCCGTTTGGATCATGAACAAATTTTCCAACGAGGAAGGAGGTATCATCATATGAAATTTCTTTCGAAATTCTATATGCTCATCATCTTCTCCCTGCTGTACGCTCCCATCGTTGTTCTGATCGTATTCTCCTTCAACGAATCGGGCACCCTCAATGAGTTTTCCGGCTTCTCCTTCGTTTGGTACAAGGAGCTGTTCCGTGACGAGGAAGCACTTACCTCCTTGAAAAACTCACTGATCCTTGCCATCTGCTCCTCTATGATCGCAACCGTAATTGCAACCTTTGCGGCACTTGGTCTGCATCATATGAGAAATAAATACGTCAAGGGCGCAGTAAAATCGATCACAAATATTCCTATGATGAATCCCGATATCGTAACGGGTGTTTCGATGATGCTTCTTTTCGTTGCGGTTGCAACCTTCATCGGTGCAAAGCAATTTTTTGGATTTGGAACAATGCTGATCGCGCATACCACCTTCAACCTGCCGTATGCGTTGCTTTCCATCATGCCAAGATTCAATCAGCTTGATAAATCTCTTTCCGAGGCGGCGCAGGATCTGGGATGCACACCCGCACGCGCTTTCTTCTCGGTGGAGCTTCCCGAGATCATACCCGGCATTATTTCAGGACTTATGATGAGCTTCACAATGTCTCTTGACGACTTTGTCATCAGCCACTTTGTCAGCTCACCAAACTTCCAGACTCTCCCCCTCTACGTTTACAATCAGACCGTACACAACGTTAAATTCAGTATGTACGCCCTCTGTGCTCTGATCGTAGCCATCATTCTTGCAATTCTTCTGGCAGTGAACTTCACCGGATCTGTAAACAGCAAGAAAAAGAAAAAAAAGGGGGTAGCGTAAATGAAAAAAGTTATTTCCCTTCTTCTCATCGCTTTACTTCTTTGTATTTCGATATCATCGCTTTCATCCTGTAGCGGTAATGATGACAGCGGAGTAAAAACACTTTACGTTTACAATTGGGGCGAATACATTTCCGATGGAAGCGAAGGCACTGTGGACTCTAACGAGGAATTTGAAAGATGGTATTATGACACTTACGGCGAAAGAGTCGTAGTAAACTATTCCACCTATTCCTCCAATGAAGATATGTACGCAAAGCTTTCGGGCGGAGCTGTCAACTATGATATCATAGTTCCTTCCGATTATATGATCCAACGCTTGATCGAGGAAGACAGGCTTGCGCCCTTGGATTATTCAAATATTCCCAATATCGTCAACATACTCCCCGAATTCTATGGCGGAGATGCGAAATACGATTACTACGACAAGGGCAACGTGTATTCGGTTCCCTATTTCTACGGAATGATCGGAATCATATACAATACTACTATGGTGGACGACGAGGATGTGGGCTCCTGGGATATTATGTGGAACGAAAAATACAAAGACAATATCCTGCAGTTCAACAACTCACGTGACGCGTTCGGAACGGCGCAATATTACCTTGGCATAGACGTAAATACAGACAGCATCGAGGAATGGCGCGCGGCACTTGAGCTTCTCAAATCACAGAAAGATATCGTGCAGGGATATGTTATGGACGAGATCTTCAACAAAATGGAAGGTGGATCAGCCGCGATCGCTGCTTACTATGCGGGTGACTTCCTGACAATGTATGAGAACAATGAGGATCTTGAATTTTTCTATCCCGAAGAGGGCACGAACCTCTACGTCGATGCGATGTGTATCCCCAAAACCTCCGAGAATAAGCTGATTGCCGAAAGATATATAAACTTTATGCTCAGCACAGACGAAGAATACGGCGCGCCTGCTATCGCAAACGCGGAATATACGTATTACGCGTCTCCCAACAAAGCCGTTGTGGAAAACGAGGAATACCGCGAGTACATGAACGAGATCAAGGATGATGCGTTCGATAAAATGTACGCGCTCGACAGAGTGGATGCCACCTATTACGAAAACCTAACCTCCGAAAAGTTAGCTCTTATCAACGAGCTTTGGGAGGAGCTGAAATCCGACATCAAGGTCAGCCCCACAATCATCATCATTTGTGTGGCGATCGTCGGTTCTTTGGTTGTTCTCGGCCTCTTCTTCGGTATCAGAAAACGGTACAGAAACAATTATTAAGTGAAAATTTTAAGGGAGTAGACCTTGTCAGCAAGGCTTACTCCCTTAATTCTACGTTAATTAAAATAATCTTCGATAACCGTTCTCGTCGCACTGCAGCTTCCTTGGATCATTTCGCTTGATCCGCCGCCTCTACCCAAGATTGCCGCGTTTATCTCCTTCGCCTTTGCGCGGAGGTCAACAGACGTGCTTGAAATGATATATTTATATCCCTTCTCATCGTTACCCGAGAACACTGCGCAAATACCGCCGCAGCACATCTTTGCTTCATTGACAAGATTTCGCAAAGCAAGCATATCGCCGTCGTCCTCAAAAAGGACGAGATTTCCGTCGGTATATTCGATCTTCTCCAGCTTATATACCATTATTTCACGCTTCATCTGCGATATTCTACCCTTCAGCGCGCTCATTTCTTCAAGCAGGTGATCAACACCGTCAGCAACCTCATCATGCTTTGCCGAGATCGCCATCGAGATACGGCGCGCCTGCTCATATTCCGCGCGGTAACCGTCCAAGGCATCATATCCACACTTCATATAAAGTCTGACACCACCCTTGTACTTTTCACGGTGCAGGATCTTGATCATGCCCACCTCGCCTGTATTTGTCACGTGAGGAGCACAGCAGGCGCACTTATCAACTCCCTCGATCTCCACGATGCGAACGTTTTCCTTGAGATCAAGCTTGCTTCTGTATTCCATATCGGCAAGCTCCTCAGGAGAGGGATAATATGCCTTGATCTCATGGCACTCCACCACCGCACGGTTTGCAAGATCCTCTATAAACAGTAGCTGCTGTTCGTCAAGCTCTCCGTCAAAGTCGGCTGTCATCTCATCTTTTCCAAGATGGAATCCAACGTTGTGAAAGCCGAAATTTTGCCATATCAGCCCCGAAACAATATGCTCTCCCGTGTGATTCTGCATCTTGCGAAATCTGTCCGGAAACAAAATTTCGCCGCTCACAGGCGCATTCACAGGCAGGGGGTTGTCTGTTACATGATAGATCACTCCAAGCTTTTCTTCCACACGCAAAACCTGCGCACTGTCCAAGCTTCCCGTATCACAAGCCTGTCCTCCCTCCTCGGGGAAAAAGAGGGTTTGGTCAAGCACGACCTTGTAAAGCTCGCCCTCCCTCTCGCAGGACAGAACGGTTGCCGAAAAGCGACTCGCTTTACTGTCAAGATCAAATAATCTTACCGTTTTATTCATATAAATCAAAAACACCTTTCCAAATGATTCCATATTGATTATAATACAGAATTGCTTTAAGTGCAAGAGTTTTTGCGAAAAAGATTGACAAAAGCCCGTCATAGTGCTAAAATATACAAGTAATCTCAATCAAAGAAAGCAGAAACAAATGTTACTTACTAAAGAAAAAGGATTTTACAAAAACTTCTTCTCTCTGTGGTACGTCCTTGTGCTCAACAACGTGATTGTTCTGGGTGTCAATCTTGCCGACAACATTATGCTCGGCAATTTCAGCGAAGCCGCACTTTCGGGTGCCACCGCGTGCAATCAGCTGCAATTTATTTTTCAACAGCTGATCACCGGAATCGGAAGCACCGTGGTTATGCTTGGCAGCCAGCATTGGGGACAAAAAAGCACAGCACCTATCAAGAAAATCGCAGGCGGTGCCGTTCTTTTCGGAACAATGATCGCAACTGTGATGTTTCTTCTCGCAGCGTTCATTCCCAAACAGCTGGTGATGATCTTCACCGATTCAGAGCCAATCATCGCCGAGGGTGTTGAATACCTACGCATCATTAAATATACATATCCTGTTTTTGCGCTCACCAATATTCTTCTTGCCACTATGCGCTCCGTAGAAAGTGTAAGGATCGGGTTTTACGTGTCTTTGTCCACTCTCTTAGTGAACATTTCACTCAATTACGTTCTGATCTTTGGTAAGCTCGGATTCCCTGTAATGGGTACGAGAGGCGCAGCGCTTGCGACTCTCATCGCACGTGTGGTAGAGCTTTTGGTGGTCATTATCTACATTTCCGGCGTGGACAATAAGCTGACGTGGAAATTGCGCGATCTGCGTGAGTTTGACAGCTCACTCTTCAAGCTGTTTATTATCACTTGCTTACCCGTTATGATAACGGACGGTCTGTTCGGTATTTCCACCGCTCTGCAGACCGCGATTCTCGGGCACTTGGATGACGCTGCAATCTCCGCCAACTCCGTAGCCTCTACCCTGTATCAGCTGTTGAAGGTTGCATCGGTTGGCTCTGCGGGAGCGGCATCCGTCATTATCGGAAAAACTGTTGGTGAAGGAAGGGTTGAAAAAACGAAAGAGTACGCCAAGACAATGCAGCTTCTATTTATCGGCATTGGCATCCTGACAGGAATCGCACTTTTCTTCCTTCGCATCCCCATCATCTCTGCGTATAAGATCAGCGAAGAAGCCAAAAGCCTTGCTAACGGATTCTTGCTGGTGCTTTGCATTGTTTCAGTGGGTATGGCATATCAGATGCCGACAAACACTGGCATCGTACGTGGCGGCGGCGATTCAAAGCACGTCCTGCGTATGGACATTATCAGCATCTGGTGCATTGTGTTGCCCATATCAGCCTTGGCGGCCTTTGTTTTGCATTGGCATCCCATAGCGGTTATTGCCTGCCTCAATGCAGATCAGGTATTCAAATGCATTCCTGCGGTAGTCAAATGCAACAGATTCAATTGGATGAAAAAGCTTACGTAAGCCAAACGGGAAAGAGGGAGCATATGCTCCCTCTTTCCCGTTTTTATATTAATTCTCATCAAATGTGATCGTCACGTCACCGCTGACGCTTTCAAAGCTGTATTTTGCATGCCCGTTGCCATAGGTATACCTATCACCCGAGCCACCGTTCCAGGTCATCTTACCGCTTACACTTTCCAAATCGGCAGTGAATCCGCCCTCATCTCGAGGAATGATCAATTCAACGTCACCGCTTACCGAGTCGATCTCCAATACGAATGGCGAGGACCAATAGCATTCAAGCTTAACGTCGCCGGAAACAGTCTCAATGCTTCCCCGCTCCATGTTTGCCATATAGATATCTATGCCACCGCTTACCGACTCTATCTCAAGCTCTTCGATGTTACAATCATCAATATCGATCTTGCCGCTGACAGCATTGATCTCTGCATAGCTGCAGGTGTTATTCGCGATCATTACGGATCCTACAGCAGCATCAACGGTTAAGCTTCGGGCATCTACCCGAGTGAGCGAAACGTCACCCGACGCAGTATTCAAATCAATCAAACCAAAGCTGATCTTCTTTCCCTCAGTGAAACCGTATTCATCCAATTTGGTACCGTCAATCTGAATATCAGAGGATGCGGATTCGATCCTCAGCTCTCCAAAGCTCTCGCTAAGCATATATGGCAGATAAACCGTCAGTTCCTTTTCGGGATAATCTTTAAACAATCTCAAGCCACTCTCAACGTACTGAATGATGAGTCGGCCGTTCTCAACCTTGCTTCGCATCAGATTTTCATACTCTGCTCCTGCGCCTTTTTCTTTTATCATAACGCGGTTACCATCCCACACTATGATATTTACCTTACCCGCAAGCCAAGAAATGTCAAAGCTTTCAATTTTTTCACTGAACTCCACATCACCCACACGATATGAATCACCGTCAGCATAAAAATTGCTACTGAAGACAGTAATTCCGCCAAGGTTCAGGCTCCAATCAGCCCGTTCGCCACTTACGCCAACGCCAAATGCAAATATCGGGATCAGTATCGCGGCAACCACAGCCCAGATTACAAGCGTCGTAATCACGCCACCGCGGTTCTTCCTGTTCTCCACAAGATCAAAGATCGACTCCGTAACGCTGTCGATCGCACCCGCGATAAGGAAAAGCGTCCATGTAATATGCCAAGCACCCGTGCTGAAGCTGACTCCAAAATAGACAATAAAGGTCAGCACCCACAATACCGTATTGATCGCGATCAAGATCGGATTCTTGCGTGCTTTTTTCTCGTCCTTTTCATCCTCATCATCCTCGCCGTCCTTTTTCATAAAATCAGGCTTTAACGCTGACTTTATGATGATAAGACCCGTAGCAACTGCGATCATAACCAGCATGATCACAAGGCCTACAACGCCTCCCTTTTCAGACTGAACCAGTTCTCCCAAAATGATCAACGGTATCCAACAGAGTGTATAAAGCGCGATAGCAACAGCGGTCATGATTCCCGCTCGTGTACGGTATTTTTCTGCCTGCTTGCTCTGTTCTTCGCTCAGAGGCTCTTCAGCAGTTTTCTCAAATCCCGCGTCAAACGTGGAATTGCTCCGATTCTCCTTGATCGAATCGATCAGATCACTGACGTCACCAATGCTTGAAATACTTGCATTATACGCCTCAGCTTCGGTTTTGCCCTCGCGCAATAGGTCGTCGTATTTTTCGGAGATGTTGCCAAGCATTTCCTCCTTCAATTCGCGGATGCGTCTGCAATCCGGCGCGTCAGCAAAAATTGAATCGATATATTCCTTCAATTTCTCTTTCATAAAAAACTCCATTCCGCCGCCTCAGCGGCACATATAGCAATCGATGAATTTGCCGTACGGGCAAATTTCGTGCGTGAAACAGATTATTTCACAAATAGTCGGATCAGCCTTCACGCTATCCTCCGATTACATACTGACCAGCTTATCAATGGTATCTCTGGTTTCCTGCCATTCCTTCAACAGCTTTTCGTAAGTGTCCTTGCCGTTGCTTGTTATGGTATAATATCTTCGTCTGGCTCCCGTTGCCTCATCTCCCCAATAGGAGCAGATGCAACCCGCTTCCTCAAGCCGCTTAAACGCGGTATAAAGCGTTGCTTCTTTCAATTCATAACCGCCCCCGGTGATATCATAGATCATTCTGTTGATCTTATATCCATAATTATCACCCTTCATCAAGGCGGCAAGTATAATGGTATCCGTATGACCTCGGATCAGATCGGATGCAATAGACAAAGCGTTCACCTCCCTTTCCGACATACATTATATCACTAGTTACCTCACCTGTCAAGGTATTTCGGAAATATTTTTTAAAATTTTTTATTTTTCTAAAAAACACGAAAAAACAAAAAATGAGGAGCCTTCTGCGCACCTGCGATAAAGCAGGTACGCAGAAGGCTCCTTGTTTTGATTGGATCAATCCTCAAATGCCATCTTAATGCCCATATTTTCGATTTTTCTGCAATAATCGGCTACGCGGTCAGGTCTGTATTCGTTACAGCGGTGACCGTCAAAGCCCACGCTGAGTCTGACACCGGAACGACGAACGATCTCCTGCTGCTCTTCATCCTCAAAAAAGCGCAACATATAGGCATGCTCGCGGTATTTATGTATACTGTCATAGCTGACGTTCATCTCCCAAAAAATGTTCTCCTCTGCCATACGGGAAAAATAGTCCAATGGCTTGATCCCCAGCTTTTCCGCGTGCGCAAACAGATCGGTGTGCGCAACTCCTGCCGGACACTTACAACGCTTGGCAAAGGCAAACAGATCTCCTTCGGTATAGGTCTCTGCCCAATCCAGATTCTCGATCAAGCAGTAATCAAAAAACGAAATATCCACGCCTTCGGGGAGCGCATAGCGTCCGTCCTTCAGAGTTGCCACTTCAATTCCGCGCAAAAGCTTAATGCGATCTGCATATTTCTCCTTGATAAGATTGATGTGATCAAAATACTGTACCAATGTCCTGCCATAACCCGAACCGAAGTCCTCTGCTTTCGATAAAAACAGGTCGTGCCTGCCAAAGCCAATACCATAATTGTGATCACAAATACCAAACAGCTCGATGCCGCCAGCAATTGCCGCCTCAACGACCTGCTCAGGCTTGTCCGCACCGCAAAATGAATAGTAAGTATGCGAATGGATATCCTGTATCATTTGAAGTTACTCTCCTTTTTCATATATGCTCTCAACGTTGATCATGGTTTTACCGCAACAGCGGCAGATCAACATTCCGTTGACAATTTCAGGCTCTGCCTCTCCGTTGACAGCCTTTCCTTCTTTATAATAGGTTCTGACACCGCAAACCGTGCAGAGATGCACGCCGTCCTTCTCCGATTCCACGCATAATGGATAGGTCAGACCGCGTAGCTTGACAAGCGTTCCGCCTGCGCGGTAATATCCGTCATACCCGTCGTCAAAAAGCGGAACGGTAACCCTTCTTTTTTTCCCTTTTTCGGTTATCACGGTGAGCTTTACATACGTATGAAAATCGACCGACAGGGTGGCTCTTCTGGACAATCCTCTTCCATAATTACGGACAAATCGACTGTCTCCGATGATACCGCAAACAGGCCTGTCGAGGAAAAAGCGAGACATATTGCACAGCAACCAACCGCTTACAACCACTACCGCCGCAAACAGCCAATAGACCCACCAAGTCAGAGGCTCAGCATCCTCGTGTCGCTTTTCAAGGTAAAACCAAAACGCATAACCAAAAAAAGCAATATACAAAGCATAAAACAGGGGACGCTTTAAGGTAGTCCACAGTGCATACTTTCTGAGGTCCTTGTTTTCTTTCGGAATTTTCATTTTCTTCTCCAAACGGTTATTTATCAATATTATTATACTCTTACGAAGCAAATAAGTCAATACACAAATTTGAATTCTCCCCAAAATACGAAAACTGCCGCTGCAGCGGCAGTTTTCGTATTTCTGTCAATTATTCTTCAACAGTCTCTTCAGCTTCAACAGCCTCTGCGCACTCGCAAGCTTCTTCTGCGGTCTCTTCGCACTCACACTCGCACTCGCACTCACAAGCCTCAGCCTTCTTGGGGAGCTTGCTCTTAACCTTCTCAACAAGGATCTTACCGCGCATTTCACCCTCTTCGGTCTTGGAAGTGAGATAGATAGCAGCAGCGGCAACAGCAGCAACAACAGCAACAGCTACACTGATCAGAACGATCAGAACGGTAAGCTTTCTCTTGCGCTCCTCTTCAGCGATCTTCTTAGCGAAGATAACGGAAGACACCTTATCCTGTACGTCGGAATAAATACGGCAAATCTTGCAGTCTCTCATAATGAACCTCCTATATATTTTTTATTTTTAATGCTCTCGCATTGGGGGACAAGTTAGTTTTTCAAGCTATGGATAGGCGCAGGAATACGTCCACCACGGTTGATAAATTTCGCAGGAGAATACCGATTGACCTCCATAATAGGAGCTCTTCCCAGAAGTCCTCCGTAATCAATGCTGTCGCCTACGCCCTTACCGTATGCGGGAATCACACGCACGGCGGTGGTTTTCGTATTTACAACACCAATTGATATCTCATCGGCAATTATGCCGCAAATTACAGCCTCATCCACGTCTCCGGGGATCGCGATCATATCAAGACCCACCGAGCAGACCGCAGTCATAGCTTCAAGCTTTTCAAGTGTCAGCGCGCCTCTTTCCACAGCATCGATCATTCCTGCATCCTCAGAAACAGGAATAAATGCTCCCGAAAGTCCGCCCACGTGGCTGGATGCCATAACGCCGCCCTTCTTCACCGCGTCATTCAGCATTGCCAACGTAGCGGTAGTTCCATGTGCACCACAGGACTCAAGGCCCATATTCTCAAGGATATGCGCAACCGAATCACCAACGGCAGGAGTAGGAGCCAGCGACAGGTCTACAATACCAAAAGGTGTATCAAGAGCCTTCGCCGCCTCACTGGCAACAAGCTGTCCGACACGCGTAATCTTGAAGGCGGTCTTTTTTATAATATCTGCCAACTCGCTTAAGTCGCAGTCACCTGCTCTGCGGATAGCAGAGCTGACAACACCGGGTCCGGAAACACCCACATTGATCACGTTTTCGGGCTCGCCGATACCGTGGAACGCACCCGCCATAAAGGGATTATCCTCGGGAACGTTTGCAAACACCACGAGCTTTGCACAACCGATAGAATCTCGATCCTTAGTCAGAAATGCAGCTTTTTTGACCGTACTGCCCATCAGCTTGATGGCATCCATATTAATGCCCGCCTTCGTGGAAGCTACGTTTACAGAGGAGCAAACGAAATCTGTTTCGGCAAGCGCCTCGGGAATAACCGAGATCATATTGGCAGCGGCATTTGTCATTCCCTTCTGTACCAATGCGGAAAATCCGCCGATAAAGTTAATGCCAAGAGCCTTAGCCGCTCTATCAAGGGTCTGCGCGACCTTAAAATAACCGTCAGGGGAGCAGGTACCGCCAACAAGCGATACAGGTGTAACCGAGACTCTCTTATTGACGATCGGAATACCGTATTTCTTTTCGATATCCTGTCCGGTTACCACCAATTTTTCAGCGCTTTTTGTAATCTTATCATAGATCCTCTCACAGAGTCTGTTTTCATCCTCACTGACGCAATCGTACAGCGAAATGCCCATCGTAATGGTACGGATGTCCAGATTCTCCTCGCGGATCATATTTATCGTTTCGAGTATGTCTTTTGTATTAACCATTTACGTCTCCGATCAGATATGATGCATCGTGTTAAAAATGTCCTCGTGCATAACGTGAACGGCCAAGCCCTTTTCTGCTCCAACGGCGGAAAGGATGTCCACGAAATCCGAAAAAGGAACCTTTAAATTATCAATATCTGCAAGCATGATCATCGCAAAATATTCCGAGAGAACGCTTTGGGAAATGTCAACAATATTTGCGTCGTATTTTGCACACTCAGCAGAGACCTTCGCAATGATTCCCACGGAGTCTTTTCCTGTTACTGTAATAACTGCCTTCATAACAAAACCTCCGCTTAAATGAAAATAAATAGGGTTATTTTTATTATACTACAAAATTGTGAATATTTCAATAGAGATGCGAACAAATTTCAACAATTTTTTCGTCCAAATTCTTTCAATTTTTCATTGAAAAAGCACAGATTATGTGGTATAATGAATTATAGTTCAAACAAGAGGGGAGACACAGAATGGCCGAGAATGTATGTGAATATATAATTAAGCAAAAAAGCGAGGGAAAGGCTTTGTTGAAAAAGGTTGTTCTTCTCTGCTCTTATTTGGTGTTTTTCGGATTTCTTACCCTGCTTGTTTTCTTTTTTTCTCCTGCCGCGCTGTTTGTGCCGCTACTGATGATCGTTGTCGCGCTCACTGCCTTACTCGTCTTTCTCACGTGGCGCTTCGTATGTGTGGAGTACGAGGTCATTATTGCGGGCGGTGACATTTTGTTTACTGCAATTTACGGCAAGGGCTTTCGCAAAAAGATATTGTATATGCCCGTCAACGCCTTCTCGGAAATCGGCGAATATGATGACACGGCATACGAGGAGATCAGCAAGCTTTCGTTAAAAAAGAATCACATCGTGATCTCTTCGCTTTCCGCGCCCGATGTATATTATGCCCTTTTTGAAGAGGACAAGGACCAATGCATTATTTATTTTGACGCACCTCCGCGAGCTGTGGAGCTTCTGAAAAAGCTGAACTCCTCCGCTTTTCGCGCTTCTGCAAAAAGAATATCAACCAAGAAAGGATGCTCACAATGAAAAATCAACCCGAAATAAAAATAAGACTGTCCGAGGATCTTATGAGAAAGCTGATCTATATTTCCGAGGCTGAGGGCAGAACACCCAACAATCAGTTTATCTTTATGCTGCGAAACAACATACAGTATTTTGAACGCACTAAGGGCAGGATCGACCAATCCAAGCTCAACTCAATAGATCTGTCCGAATATTACGGCGAAGCCGAAGCTACCGAAAGGAAGGATTAAAAAATATGTCTGATATTCTTTACAAAAACAATCTGCCTCTGAAGATCGTCCACAACTTCCCCAAGCCCGAGGGCGCTACGATCGAGGAATGCAAAAAGCAAATCACAGAAAAGCTGGAATACCTCAAAGCCCGAGGCTTTGGCGGTGTTGTCACCAATTACCGTTTCAGCGACGACTATTTGCAGAATGAGGATGATTGGCAGCTTTTCCAATTTTCCTTGGAAGAAATCAAGCGAATGGGTATGCGCGCGTGGATCTACGACGAGCACGGATACCCCAGCGGCAACGCAAGAGGTCTGACGCTTGCTTCCAACCCCGATTATGAATGTCGCGCCATCGCAAAGATCTCCGAAGCTCTTGACGCCGGCGAAGAAAAAACCGTTTCTCTCCCCAAGGGTCACAAGCGTTTTCTGTACGCCGCATCCTACGTATGCAATGAAAATGGCATTCCGACGCAGCTTGATCCCGTTGACGAGATCATTTGTGAAGAGGAGCAAGCTTCGGTAACCTTCACCAACAAGACCGACAAAAAGCTTGTTATTTGTGCATTCGCCGAAAAGCATCTTTACGAGGGCACCCACGCGCAGCATAACGTATGCGAATCCAGAAGATATCTGGACGTCACGAACCACGATGCCGTACGCGAATTTATTCACAATACATATGAGCAGTACACTGCGCGTGTATCCAACCATTATAACGCGCCCTTGGCGGATGGACTGATCGAAGCATTTTTTACAGACGAACCCTCTCTTATGGGCTGCTACATCAACGGAGGACTTTATCCTCCCAGAACACTGCATCAATATGATGACAGTATTCCGCTCTACCCCATCGTAAACTTCGGACGCGACGTAGAAAACAAATTTGAATCCTTGTCGGGCTTAAACTTCCGAAAGAATCTGATCCATCTTTTCTACGGTAACAGCGCCTACACCAAAAACGTACGCTATTACTTCCACCTTACAACGTCAAAGCTGTTCGAGGAAAGCTATTATGCGCAGATCGGAAACTATTGCGCTCAGAACAACACTCGCTTCTCGGGTCACGTTTTGCTTGAAGACGACATCAGGCATCACGTCATTTTTGAAGGCAATCTGTTCTCCCTGATCCGCCATATGCATATCCCCGGAATCGATATGCTGCAATCACTTCCCGAAAACGTCCGCAGAGATATGTTTACCCCTAAGCTGATCTCCTCGATTGCTCACGCATACCGCCGTCCGCATGTAATGAGTGAGGTTTCGGCACACGCACAGGGTGGCAAGGTCACTGCAGATCAGATGTATGCATCGGTTGCACTTCAGTACGCTTACGGTGTTGACATCTTTACTTCTTATTATTCTGAAAATATGTTCGAAGCGGAATCTTATGCCAAATACAACCGCGCTATCGGCAAGATCGGTGACACAATGGCAGGTCTGCACAAGGCAGACGTCCTGCTCTACTACCCGATAGAGACCTTTATGATGAACCACCGCTCACCCGACGATAAAAACAGCTTTGGCAATTTCACGGCCGAGGAAAACGCGTGCAAGAACGGTCTTTACGACCTTATGTACGAGCTTTGCGACGCACAGGTAGACTTCGACTTTGCCGATCTTGACGTACTCAAGCGTCTTGAGATCAAGAAAGGCAAGCTGATTGGCGGCGAGGGCGAGGTTTATAAATATCTCGTTCTACCTCCAATGGAAATGACGGCTGAAATGAACGGCGTATTTTCTTCCCTTGCGCAAAAGGGTGTTAAGATCTGCATTATGCGCGATTCCTGCTTCCCCGATTTGAACAGCGCAAGCTTTGGCACAATATTCTCTACAGCATCCGCGCTTGTGACCTCCTTTGACAGACACGAAGAAAGCTTCGTTGTGGATCTGGATTCCCCTCATCCCGGTGTAGTATGTCTGTGCAGAGACGTCAATGGCACAAACAGATATCTGTTTGTAAACTCCACAAGTGAGCCTATCAACGTCAACTGTGTTCTGCGTGACACAGGCAATGCCAAGGTATACAGCCCCTATGAAGACGCTGTCAAGGAAGCCAAGTACACTCCCGACAAGTCAGGAACAAGATTTGAATTTACGTTAGGCACTTACGAGGTGCTTTTGGTAACCGAATAAAAATTCAGAGGGACAGTTCAATGAACTGTCCCCTTTTCATTACAGATATTCAAGGATTTCAACGATACTATCGATTAACGGGTATCCACATTTCGCCAGCTTTTCGCGAGATTGATGTCCACCTGTATACAGCAAGCAATCAGCCCCTAAAATGCGCGCCGTGTCAGCATCATGAACCGTATCGCCTACGTATAATACCGAGGCTGAAGGGTGGTTTTCCCGCCATTGCTTCGCAAGGTGCAGCTTACTTTCGGCGTGTATGTTGTCCAATCCGATCACATCCTCAAAATAATCGTATACTTCAAGCATTTTGAGTTGTCCGATCAACATATTTTTTTCGCTTGCGGAAAGAATGATCTGATGCACACCCAACGTGCTCACCTTTTCCAAAGCGTCAACCACTCCGCAGGAAAGTGTGGAGCTTTTGCTGTGCTCATTGTAAAGCTCGACCCACAAAGGCGCCAACACTTCATATGGCTCCTTTTCAAAGTCAAAGCCTAATCCTTGATAATAGGTTTTTATCGGAAAATCAAATATTTCTCTGTACCGTTCAAGGCTTTCAATAATCGGCAGTCCCCGTTCTGCAAGCATCAAATTAACACTGTCAATTCCCGCCTGCATATCTGCGTACAGAGTACCGTTGAAATCCCATAACAGATGTGTATATTTCATAAGCACTCCAAAATTTACAAGAAGCCTCTGCCAATCCTTAGGCAGAGGCTTTTGTTGCTATTGTCTTTTATTAATTACGATCCGGAGGGCAGGAAGCCGTATGTGGTCATCCAGTTGTAGTAGATCGTATTGGGGGATTCACCGTTGGGGTCAGCCTCGCCGCCAAGACCGGTCGCCGTATCGTAAGCGGTGTTGGTCAGCTTGGACAGTCTGACAGTGATCATATCATCCCAGCCCTCAATCTTAATCTGGTAATCTGCAGCCAGCGTTGTACCGTAACCGGTAGAGGGATTCTCAACCAGATCATACAGCTCTTCATAGGTTGTACAATCGTTAACGGCTACCAAAACCTGTCTTGCAAGCTCCTCTGCATTCTTCAGAAGCTGATTGTCAAGCTCTGCGTTATACTCAGCAAGCTCACTGTTGAAATCAAATCCAAGCAGAGGATTGATCAGCGCGTCATTATTCTGCTTCTTGGAGTTCTCCCAATAGTCTGCAGGATAGCCCTCTTCAGGATGAGCGATAAAGCAGTTTCCGGTTCTCTCGATCTTCATTTCATAGGTATCGTTCAGTCTTCTGAGCATACCGGTATCCTCATCGATTACGTAGTTAACGTTTTCAATACCGTACTGAAGGATGTTACGAAGCTGAGAGTTGGTGTTGAGCATAGTCAAAACC
Source organism: Clostridia bacterium (assembly GCA_017462125.1). The sequence continues at coordinate 70,919 of JAFTRQ010000177.1, forward strand.
TGAACACAAGCCTGTACGCGCTTGGATGTAGTAGAAACACCGAACATATTACCGTAAAGCGAATTTTCATCTGCTTCGGGATACTTCACGATGTATGCGTAATACTCTTTTCCGTTTTCATCTGTATAAACGCCCTCATTATCAAGGGTTTCCTGCTTAACGGAGTAATCACCCTTAATGAAGGAAACTGCAGCGTTCTGTCTCTCGTCGCCTTCTTCAACGTAATATCCGTTGTACTGATATTCCATCAAACGGAGATAGATCTCTCTGTATGCCGCATCAGCAAAGAGCGTATTTACGCCAAGCGCGATCTTACCGCGTCCTGCGTTTGCAGGATCACCGTAAACGGAGCCAACGATAGAGAACTCATTGTCGGTATTGATGCTATAATTCATCATACCGGTCTCCTCGTCTTCAACGCGATCAATGTTCCAATACCAAACGAACAGATCCATACACTCCTTGAAGGAGGCGTCGATAGGAAGCACGTCAGGCTCGGAATTCATAATATCCTCAAGGAAGTAGTTGCAATCAAGAATGCTCGTGATCGCTTCGCTGTCGTAGTAGTACTTATCCAAAAGCTCCTTGTCAACGAGCATATAGGTATACTCGCCAATCTGGATGTTATTGGGGATCGCATATGTAGAACCGTCGGACTTTACACCGTTCAGAAGTGCGCTTGTAATATAGTCGTTCAGCTTTCTTCCGGTTGTTCCGATATGGTCGTCAAGAGAGGCGAGCCATTCATTCTCAATGTACTCATTGTACATATCAAGACCGGAAAGATAAATGATATCGAGCTGGTTTTCCTCGGTTTCGGGATATACAAGTTCCTTGATACCGAGCTCATTTTCCTTATACTGCTCCTCGAATGCGTTTACGTCCTCTTCATCCTCGTCTACGGTAAAGTTCTTATACTGCTCGTATTCGGGGAAATACTTATAGAATTCCTTCGCAAGTCTTTCAGTAGGATAGTTTGCCTCAGGGAAAGCTGCTCTGTAATCGCTGATATACTTATTGAGTGCTCTGGAAGCAAGCTCTGCATTCTTCTGGTTCTCTGCATACTGCTCAATAGTAACCTTAAGCATATCAAAGTATTCATCCTCTGTGTAGAACAGAAGGTCAACGTTTATCTTATACTGAGACTTTGTAAGCTTTGTGAATTCAGCCTCAACAGCATCATATGCCGCCTTGGTTGCAAGCATATCCTTATATTTTTGGCTGTCCTCATCACCACCGCATTCATCTGCAAGATAAGCGGCAAGCTCTTCATCGGTATTGCAAACCTTCTTTTCGGTAATCAAGCGCATCGTAATCGTCTGTGCACCGATCTCCTCATCAACGTCTGCAGTCTCCTCTTCATCGCTCGAGCACGCTGTAAGAACCACGGAAAGAACCATGATCAAGCCCAAGAACAGACAAAGTAATCTCTTCTTCATACTAAACCTCCGTTTGTTATTTCTCCGGTAAGCAAATTGCAAAAATCCGGAATAAATGCCAACATATATTTTACAACAAATTATCTCTTTTGTCAAGTAAATATTTATTAACAATCTTCGTAAAAACTTTGTAAAATCAAGGCTTCGTCAAAATGCGTTAACATCCGTTATGCAAGATTCACAATCACAAAAGCACAATTTTGTGCATCGAGTACATTTCATTGTTAATATTACACATTTTTAACCGTTTTTTTTGTAACTTAGCCCCAATAAATATTTACAATTTAATCAGTCAAGAAAGCCTCTGAGATGGCGCGCACGGCTGGGATGGCGCAGCTTTCTGAGCGCCTTGGCCTCAATCTGACGGATACGCTCTCTGGTGATATCAAACTCCTTACCAACCTCTTCAAGCGTTCTCGTTCTTCCATCGTAAAGACCGAAGCGAAGCTTGATCACGTGCTCTTCTCTTGGAGTCAAAGTATGAAGCTCACGTTCGATGACCTCACGAAGGATCGTAGATGCCGCAGCATCTGCGGGAGCGGGAGTTTCATCATCGGGGATAAAGTCACCGAGGTGGCTGTCTTCCTCTTCACCGATAGGAGTTTCAAGAGAAACGGGATCCTGCGATATCTTGAGGATTTCTCTCACCTTATCCGCGCTCATACCGATCTTGTCACCGATCTCCTCCGCGGTAGGCTCACGTCCCAGCTCTTGAAGCATCTGACGGGAATACTTCGTAACCTTGTGAATCGTTTCCACCATATGAACGGGGATACGAATGGTTCTTGCCTGATCTGCAATCGCTCTGGTGATGGCCTGTCTGATCCACCAGGTTGCATAAGTGGAGAACTTATATCCCTTGGTATAATCAAACTTTTCAACCGCCTTCATCAAACCGAGGTTTCCTTCCTGGATCAGATCAAGGAAATACATACCTCTGCCAAGGTACTTCTTTGCGATACTTACTACCAATCGGAGATTGGATTCGACAAGTCTTGTCTTGGCGATTTCATCGCCCTCCAGCATTTTTTCAGCCAGCTCCCTCTCACCTTCAGAGTCAAGCAACGGAATGCGTCCGATCTCCTTAAGGTACTGACGAACAGGGTCATCAATGGAAAGGCCCTCCTGCTCGAGGATCTTTTCCATGCTGGCGCCGTTCTCAAACTTGGAAACCTCGTTTTGGATCTCCTCAAGCTCAGCATTGGAGAGACTTCCGGGAAGGGATACTCCGCTATCCTCAAGTGCCTCATAAAGCTTATCCAGCTCGTCGACATCATAATTCATCTCTTCCAGCGCCTGGTCGAAATCTTCCTCACTCAGACCGCTCTTTTTACTTTTTTCAATCAGGTCCTCAACCTTTTTGGACTCAACCTCTGTGGGAGCGGTTGTCTCGACCCCGCTGTACATTTCTTCTGTCATATTTAAAATTCCTTTCAGATAATTGAACTTTCTTGATTTATTTATTTTCTCCGCGCTTGTGAGCAAGCAATCGGCGAATTTCGTCTATTCCGCTATCGTCTCCCGATGACAGCTGTTTTTCGGTTTTAACGGTTTCGGCACATTGCTCAAAAACCGCTTTGCCGTTTTCGGTCAGCATTCTGCGTTTTTGTTCAAGCCCTTGAAGTCTTCCCATTTCATCGGGTGTGAAAAACTCTCCAAGCAATGAAAAATCGAATTGATTGTCCGCTTGCAGCGCAACGATCCGCTCAAATGCTCTTCGATGGAAATCCGAGCTGAAGTCATCACCTGACAACGCAAGCTTGCCCATACAGACAAGGTCACGGTATTCCTCAAACATCAACATAAGACCGATGACCGCCTCTTCAGCCGCCTTCGCCTTGATATTTTTAATACCGTCGGTATTGATCTTATCTCCGACGCCCATTGCTCCAAGCCTTGCATCCTGAGAGGTTTTGGCATTATAGGTCTTGATCTTTTTACGGCGCATGCTTTCCACGTCGTTTTTCAAGCCCTCTACAGGGAGTGACAGCCGTGCGGCCACCAAGGAAATATACACGTCACGCTCCACCTCGGACCAGATCTCCGAAATGTACTCGCACATCTCCGCCGACGCCTTCAGCTTATCGGACGAGATCGAAAGATTATATTTCTGCAACGTGGATTCCAGCTTGAACTCAAAGCCCGTGCGGCTTGCATCGAGCAGCTTACGAAAGCTGTCCGCGCCGAATTTTTTGATGTATTCATCAGGGTCTTTGGCACCCTCCATACGAAGAATTCGCACGTCAAGTCCTACGTCAGACAGCATTCTGACTGCCTTTCGCGTTGCAGCCTGACCCGCCTCATCGGAATCATACGAAATGATGACCTGCTTGGTATGCTTAGCCATCAGCCTTGCCTGCTCACTTGTTAATGCCGTGCCCAACGTCGCCACGGCATTTTCAAAGCCCGCCGAGTGCAACGCAATAACGTCCATATAACCTTCGCAGAGAATCATTCTCTCCGAGCAATGATTCTTCGCATAATTCAGTGCAAACAGATTCCGGCTCTTTTTGAAGCCCGGTGTATCCGAGGAGTTCAGATATTTCGGCTTCGAATCATCCATGACACGGCCGCCAAAGGCGATCACGTCACCCGATGTATTAATAATAGGAAAGATAACTCGATTTCTGAAGTAATCGTATGCTCTTCCCGTTTTTTGACTTTTTCCGCACAAGAAACCAACGATCAGCTCCTCGTCGGAAAAGCCCAATTTATGCATATGATCGGTCAGTGCGCCAAAGCTTTCGGGAGCAAAGCCCAAGCCAAAGCGCTTAATAATAGCAGGTGACAGTTTACGCTTGCCTGCAAGATAATCCATTCCCGTCTTACCAAGCTTTGGATCAAAAAGGCAGGCTCTGAAATATTTAGCTGCGGCAAGATTCATATCCAATATACGACGCTTGCTGATGCCATCCTGCCGTTGATCATCAACCGTTATTGTTATTCCCGCTCTTTTGGCGAGAAATTCAACAGCCGAGGGGTAATCAAGATTTTCCGATTTCATCACGAAGGTGATCGCGTCACCTCCCGCACCGCAACCAAAGCAATAAAAGGATTGCGTTGCAGGAAATACCGTAAACGACGGGGTCTTTTCACTGTGATAAGGACACAGCCCTCCAAAGTTTGACCCTGCTCGCTTCAGATTCACGTAAGAGCCGATCAGCTCCACGATGTCATTTCTTGAGCGGATCTCCTCGACGAGTTCTTTTGAAATCATCATTTAGCGTCCCCTCCATACCTTCGGAACAAAGAGCTCATGATACGTATCGATGGCATACCTGTCTGTCATTCCGGAAAGGAAATCACAAACGCAACGCTCCACACCCTCAGCTTCAATGTTTTTACAATAAAGCTCGGGCATTTTGTCGGGATGCTTAACGTAATATTCAAACAGCTTTACCAAAAGATCCTTTGCCTTAGCGTCCTCACTTTTGGCAGCCGAATTCAGATAAACGTTTTCAAAAAGGAAATTGCGAAGGTCGTTCGTCGCCCTTCCCACCTTATCACTCATCATAATGTAGGGGCGGTCATAGCTCGCCTCAACGATCGAAGTAACCATCGTATTGATACGCTCGCTGTGTCGCTCACCAAGAACGCTAAGAATGTCCTTGGGAATATCCTCCGGCTTCAGAACACCGGCACGGCAAGCATCGTCTATGTCATGATTTATATACGCAATTCTGTCTGCAAACTTTACGATCACGCCCTCCAGTGTCGCCGCCATACATTTACCCGTATGATTGACGATACCGTTGCGAACCTCCCACGTGAGGTTTAGTCCGGCGCCGTTGTTTTCGAGCTTTTCCACAACGCGCAAGCTTTGCTTATAATGTGTAAATCCCGCATCGTAGCACTCTTGGAGCGCAGCCTCTCCCGCATGACCGAAGGGCGTATGTCCAAGATCGTGCCCCAAGGCAGCCGCCTCGGTCAGATCCTCGTTCAAGCGAAGCGCACGGGCAATAATCCTGGCGATCTGTGTTACCTCAAGGGTATGGGTCAAACGGGTTCTGTAGTGATCCCCCGCAGGTGCCAGAAAGACCTGCGTTTTATTCATCAGACGTCGGAAGGATTGAGAGTGAATGATTCTGTCCCTATCTCTTTGGAACTCGGTTCGCATTTCAGACGGAACGTACGGATGATCTCTTCCCTGCGTATTTGCGGTCAGAAAAGCATAACGGGAAAGCGTCTCCCGTTCTCTTTCCAAGAACAACTCACATATGCTTTTTTCAGGACTGTGCTTCATTCCCTATACCTTCCTTTCCTCAAAATACGACCGAAAGTCTTCTTTTATCCGATCTATAAACCTAATATACGCTGAAATTACGCAAATTACTTTTTTCGGCAAGAAAATTTCACAAAAACAATACGTTACGACAATACACTATGCAACGAAGCCTATTCTTCGATGATCTGTATGCTCGTCACACCATACTCCTTTGCGCTGTCGTACAGCACAGCATTATCCTTGGAGAGCACGACCCGCATAGAATAGGATCGGATATAATATTCCATATTCTCAAGCATCAGCTCAAGCTCACATACAGGCTTTTCGGATTGGTCTTCGTCCTCAAGCGTCTCCGAAGCCTTATCCGCGTCACTGCTCAAGCATCTTAAATCCAGCGCCACATAATCGCAAGCCTCTCGGATCACCGATGCAAAATAGATACCCTCCTCCGTCATCCGAAAGATCTCGGGAGGAAGCAGGACGCCCAACGTTGCAGCTTCAGCCGCCTCAGCCATTCGGCTGACGTACGCCGTGATCTCGGCAATACTGCTGTCATTCACGTTAAGTCCGACAAGCATAATATCGTCCGCGCCGCACCGAGCAGCCTCCTGCACGAGCGCGATCTCATAAGATTTGTAAAGCTCCCGTAGCGCGTCATCCTCTGTTTCAAAGGATTTAACGTAAAAATATGCGCAAACGTAACCGCCGCAGCTATGTATATACTCAATCTGTTCGGAAAGCGACGCATCTTCGCTGATCGTGCAGAAGCCATTCAAAACTCCAACGTCCGACACATATGCAAGATTTCCGTCGGTACCGCGCAGACAAACGGAAAGATCGGTAACACCGCGCATAATATAAGTGCGCGCATCCGCTCCGAAATTGTAGACGTATGCATCTACCGCCTTTACCTCTTTACTGCCGGAATGATACGACTCGATCGAAAGATCAAAGGTTCGGTTACCTTCGATCTCTTTTGCGCGCCGTCCGAGAGACAAGCCTACCGCAACCGATACAACAAAGCAAAGCAGAAGAAAAACAAGAACGGCAAGGATGACGGGACGCAGCCTTGTATCACGCTTGTTCAGCGAGGTACGTCGCGCATATTTACTCATTTTCACGCCCTTTGCCATAACCTCGCTCCTTTCTGCATCTTATTCTATGTCGATCAAAGAAATGCCCTGATAATACTCATTTCCCACAAATTCGATCTTTTCATTCTGCGCATCCAACTGCTTCTTAACCGCCGCATACTGATACTGATACAACAGTTCATTGACGTTCTTTTTCACGTCCTCCTCCTGCAAAGGAAGCCTCATAATAATATAATATCCCTCGTCAAGCTCCACGATCTCGCTGACACCGTACAGCTCCAACGCAAAGGCACAAGACTCATAAGCCTCCGCCATCTGTCCGTACGTAAAATAAAGACCGTTTCCGCTGATCGAAAACTCGGTTACGGGCGCGGCGCCCACCGCAGAACGCAATGCGCTGTAGCGCGCTTCCTTGTCGCTCTCCGCACAAATCTTCGACCATGCCTGCTGTACCGCAGAAGCAGCATCGTATTCATCTATGATCTTTTCAATATACTCGGGATCTACCGCAAGGATCTCCGCAGGAACGTTTCCGGGCTTCGTCCAAGGATGCTCCGCGGGATAGTACACGTGAACAGTTCTTACCCATTCGTTTCCGGTCATAACGTAATCCGTAAACGCGGCTATATTTTCGCTGTCATATTCAACATTGATCTTATTTTCAACGAAATGATCAACCAGAACGGTCTCAAGATAATTCACCTTATACATCAGGCGCAAAAAGCTGTCGGTCAGGTTATTCTCAGCCAACCATGCCTTGTATGCCTTCTTATCTCCGTCAAAGGCTTCTCCATTCTCCACCAAGGCTTCGATCGCATCCTGAACGTAATTATCCGCGTCAAGCGAATCGGTATCGATGTCGTAGTAATCGCACAAGGACAAAACTGTATAATTGCTCTTCAAGTCTTCCGTAACGCGCGCCGCAAGCTCCGATTCATATACCGCACGTCCTTCCGCATCGAGGCTGTCATAATCGCCAAGCTCGCCATCCAAGGATGCCTTGTGCAAAAGCGTAACGTAGCGAAGCTCCTCGTATCGGACGTCATAGCCGCCGCACTCTCCCACGATCCTTGCCTCCTCCTCGTTGCTCTTGATGGGGCGCACAGGTCCCAGCTGCATCACGAAAACAATGACCATAAAAGCTATAAAAGACAGCACAGCCGCACCGATGATCACCGCGGCAACCGTTTTTTTTCGGGTCCAAGTTTTTTTATTCATCTTATCGTTCTCCTGCTTTGCAAGAGCCTGTTTCTTATCGTAAGGCATTTTTTATCCTCCGTTTTTTAAATAACGCTACAAATAGCCATTATATTTTGTTATTATACAATAATATTGTGAATGTTCTATGAATTCAAAGGCTTTTTTCGATGATATTTTTCAAAAAGGGCTATGCAAAACCGATTTTTTGTGATATACTGAATACAGCTATACAGCACGTAGCAAAATGGAGGTTACAATTATGAGCGCAGAATACACCATACCGCTGACAAAGGTGGAAAAGGAATTCAATCTTGAAAGAGTCTGTATACCGGATAATTATGACGATATACAGGTAGATACCCCACAGGTTAACCGTCCCGGTCTCGCCCTCGCAGGATTCTATGAGATCTTTGATGCCGACAGAATCAGCCTGATCGGAAACGCAGAGCACAGATACCTGCTCCATCAATCGGAAGAGGACAGAAAGAAAAAAATTGTCGACTATATCAACGCGCGCCCCAAGGCAGTTATCTTCACATCAGACCTGCCCGTTTTTGAGGAGCTGCTCGAGCAGGCATCCAAGGTTGGCGTACCTGTTTTTAAATCCAAGGAAAAAACAAGTCCCCTTATGGCATCTATGATCAGCTCGCTGAACACGCACTTAGCTCCCCGCATCACCCGTCACGGTGTTCTTGTCGAGGTCTACGGTGAAGGTTTGCTTCTTCTTGGCGACAGCGGCGTAGGTAAGAGCGAGGCCGCTATCGAGCTTGTCAAGCGAGGACACCGTCTGATCGCTGACGACGCGGTCGAGATCAAGCGTGTTTCCGCAAAAACGTTGGTTGGCTCAGCTCCCGAGATCATCCGCCATTACGTCGAGTTGCGAGGCATCGGTATCGTAGACGTGCGCCGTCTCTTCGGTATGGGTGCAGTCAAGGAAACCGAAAAGATCGACCTTGTTATTAATCTTGAAAACTGGGTAGAGGGCAAGATGTATGACCGCCTTGGACTTGACGAAGAAAAAATCGACATCCTCGGTAATAAGATTCCCGCCATCACAGTCCCCGTAAAGCCCGGACGTAACCTTGCCATCATTCTGGAAATCGCCGCTATGAACAACCGTCAGAAAAAGATGGGCTACAACACGGCAGAGGAATTCAACAAGAGATTGATGGAGCAGATCGGCGGAAGCTTCTGATGATCCTGCTCACTTGTACAAAAATGCCCGTCGGTCTTGACAAAAATACGCTTGCGTATACCCTTGGGCTTCTCTTCCCGCATCCTGACAATCGGGAGTATATCGAAACCATCCGTTCTCGCGCCAATCCTCAATCAGCCTGTGAAAGCCTTTTTGCCTTGGCTCTGCTTTATGAGCAGATCTGTGAGCTTCCCTGCCCTCCTGTCAATATGAGCGCTTTGATTTTCGCGCGAAATGAGTTTGGCAAGCCATACTTCAAGGATTCCGATCTTAGATTCAACGTAAGTCATTCAAACGGCTTGGTTGCCTGCGCACTCTCCCAAGGCGAAGAGCTGGGGCTTGATCTGGAAGCCTCGGAAATACCGCCTGCAAGGGCAAAAAAGCTTGCCGCGCGTTATTTTAACGAGGCCGAACAGCAATCGGTAGCTAACCATCCTGAAATTTTTGCGCGATTGTGGAGCGAAAAGGAAGCAAAAGCAAAATTTTTCGGCACAAGTATCGGAAATATATTATCGGATGATAAGATAACTGGGTCTCATCCGAGGTGCCCCGCAGTTTATTTCCATCGCTTTTCTTATCAAAATATCCCGATAACTCTTTGCACAATAAGCGCTTATTCGACAATAAGCTTCACGTTTCAATAAAAAACAAGAGGTTTTTGAAATTATCAGAAATATTTTTTAACTTTTTTTCAAAAACCTCTTGCATTTTTCAAAAAAATGTGGTATAATATCAAAGTCGTCAAGAGATGGCCCATTGGTCAAGCGGTTAAGACGCTAGCCTCTCACGCTGGAAACTCGGGTTCGATTCCCGGATGGGTCACCATAAACAAACAAGGAGCAACAAAGTTGCTCCTTGTTTTGTTTATGTAGATTCTTTCGGGTTCAATCGAATCCGACACCAAAAATCGCCTGCGATTTTTGTGTAAAGGTTCTGATTCCCGTACGGTCACGTTTCGCCGTTTGCGCTAAGGTTCAGATTCTTCCGTTCCCCGCTTTCAGCGGCTCACTTACCGAGTTTTGCTGCGCAAAACTTCGCCGATGGGTCACCAAACGTAACAAATCCGAACTATTTCGCAAATCGAAATTGGTTCGGATTTGTTTTTTACTATAGTTATTCGAATTGAATTTTATAACTCATTCCATTAATCCGAAGCACTTCAACTTTCACCGTTCAAAATGCTTCTCCAGCCATCTTGCCACACCGTCGGCATTATTACCGTCAATGATCTCCGTGGCTATTCTTTTCAATTCAGGTTCTGCATTTTCCACGGCATAACACGCATCTGCAACTTCAAACATAGAAACGTCGTTTTTGCCATCTCCAAAGCAGACAACCCTGTCGCAGCCCATCAGTTTTTTCAGCTCCAAGACCGCATTTGCCTTGCTGACACCTGCGGGATGCACCTCAAGCCACTGCTCTCCACTGTAAATTTCCTTATAGTACACACAGGAAAAGCGATCCTTCAGCCTCTCGTATGCGGGAAGAAGATTTTCAGCAGGTCCGACACAGGAAAAATGGAACACCTCGCCCACGCACAGCTGATCCGTGCTCATAACCTCATTGTCCCGGCCGTCTCCACGTCGGGTCTTTAAGAAGGCCTCGGTAGCGTCATTGATCAGCGAAGGGCAGTAAAAATACTTCTCCGCACCGTCAACGTGGGAATACACGATAGGCTGAACACCCTCGCTTGTGAGAACGTCCACGATCTCACGGGCATCCGCATGCGAAAAGTGGTGGCTGACCAGCTTTTTTCGCGTACCGTTCTCTAAAATAAAGGTACCGTTATATACGATCACGGGGAATTTGGCATTAAGCCCCTTCGTCACAATACTTGATGTTGCATAAGAGCGCGCGGTGGCATAAGAAAAGATCATACCATGAGCAATAAGCGAATTTAAGGTCTCCACGGTGTGATCCGACAGAGTCTGATCTCCGCGCAGCAGGGTGCCGTCAAGATCCGATACGTATAAGGTTTTATTCTGCATTTTTAACTCCATTATTATTTGATATTTCTATTATACCATTATTCTGCTCTTTGGTCAATAAACCAAATGCATATAATTTTGTTTTAATACACCGTAAATTTCTTTTTGCATCTGAACTACTGCGCATCTAACGCTGTTAAGATACTCTTTTTTTGTGCAGATCTGACGCTCTGCGTCGGTCATATGGGTGTATAGGATCGCTCTTGAGGAATTAACAACGGCACCGAGACCGTCGGGTTGGAAGCAAGGCAATACATCCTTCGCTCTGCCGCCCTGCACACCGTATCCCGGAACCAAAAAATAACTTTTGGGCATTATTTTTCTTAATTCTATCGCTTCATCGGGATGGGTTGCACCAACCACTGCACCAATTGATGAATATCCGTATTTACCAAGGCAATGCTCCGATTGTTCAGCTACAAAGCCTGCAAGCATTTGACTGACAGTCACACCGCTCTTGGTCACCACATTCTGTATCTCGCCGGAATCTGCATTGGAGGTCTTTACCAACACAAAAATACCTTTTTCATATCTTATACAAGCATCAATGAAGGGTTGAAGGCTCTCGCTCCCCAAAAAAGGTGTAATTGTTAAAAAATCCGAATCATAAGCAGGCGCGCAGATATCATTCAGCAATTCTACTTCACCAAGGTGTCCGTCAGCATATGCCTGTGCCGTGTTACCGATATCGTTTCGTTTTGCATCCTCGATCACAACAAGTCCCTTTTCTTTTGCGTATGTTACGGTTTTTTCAAAGGCCGCCACCCCACAAGAGCCGTATTTTTCATAAAACGCCATCTGCGGCTTAACAGCAGGAACAAGCGCTGAAACCGTATCGATCAGGTCTTTATTGAAGGCATATATAACCTCCGCCACCTCTTCGAATGCATTTTTACGCTTAATTTTCTGTTTGTAGCATAACGGGATCTTTCGGATATCAGGATCAAGTCCGATCACCGAAGGATTTTTTGTTTTCAGCGTATTCTCGATCAACTTATCAACAACGTTCATTTCAAAGCCCCCTGTACGTTTCCTTATATTCCTTTAACAACTCCAGATACTCCCCTGCCGCGATCACACCGTTCTCAATGGAACAAATGATATCGTCAAGGGTAACGATTGAATGAATCCTGACTCCGTAGCACTGCTCAATCTCATGCTTTGCAGAAAATGAAGAATGATCGCTGCGCTCCATCCGATCCACACAGACAACAATCTCCTTGGGATATTTCCCTGCTGTCGTCCTGACCTTTTCCAACATATCACGGATTGTCGCTCCCGAAGTAAAGGTATCGGTGATCAATGTCATCTCTCGGGTTGTCTGACTGCTTTTCAGCGAGTAATCAATGCTGTAATCGGTATCGAACCCATATTTTCCATACAACGTCATACTTGTCGCAATGATCAAGGGGATCACACGGTTGGTGTTTCCCACAAGGCGGTTTGCTTCAATTGCATGCTCTCGGATGCATTCGGCATAAAACTCACCTAACTTTGAGATCTGACTTCCTGTTCTGTAATATCCACTGTGGATCAAATACGGTGACACACGGCCGCTTTTTAATTGAAACTCTCCAAAGCGGAGCATACCGTTATCTACCATAAAGCGAACGAATCGCTCCTTATAATTCAAGGCATCCAGACGGTAATTGAAAAGCTCGTCCATGGTTATACCGAAGTATCGCGCAATGGCAGGCAACACCGAAATGTCCGGAGCTGACAAATCGTTCTCCCATTTGCTGACCGACTGTGACGACACCGCCAACGCATCCGCTAACTGCGCTTGGGTCACATTCTTGTTTTTTCGCAAATTCCGAATTTTTTCACCGATTGAAACCATACTATTCTCCTCCTCGCTTGTTTGTCTCCATTATACCATGTCACAATATCATAATGCAACATACAGTTTGGCTATTTTTTTACAACTGTTGGGAGATAAAAACGCCGCCGAAAGCTCGGCGGCGCAGGGAAAGTTATGCTTTTATAAATTCTTCTACAATCTGACCGAAGACGCTGTTTCCGTTTTCATCGCTTTGATTAACATATTCGCAATGCTTACCGTGCATATAACGTACAGAGACAGCTTTGTCACCGTGCCCGAAATGCTTCAGCGTAGATTGCATCAGCATCGTCTGCTCATATCTGTTCTGCAAATCATTATCCGAAACGATAAACAGCATTGGCGAATACTCAGACCTCTCACCGACATGATAAAGCGGCGCGCTGTCGTCCACGATCACGCGTCGGGTATCAATACCTCTTTCGCGCAAAACGTTATAGTGAGCGGTTGGCTGCCCTGCATCGTGTACCCATCCTGCGATCTTTGCAGGATCGATACCCTGCGCTCCAAGCCAACGGTTATCAAAGCAGAGCATCATAGAAATATATCCGCCCGCAGAGGTTCCGCCCACAAAAACGTCCGTTACGTTTCCGTAATTTGCTATATGATCAAAGGCCCATTTAACCACCGCCGCGGCATCGCAGAGAAAGTCCGGATAATGCGCTGAGGGATACATTCTGTAATTCGCAGTAACAATAGCGATCCCTCTTGATGCCATGTACTCATACACCCTATTCTCGTTGCTTTTGTCGCCTGCTTCAAGTCCACCGCCGTGAAAATAAACGAACAGCGGAAAGCTATCCTGTTCGGGAAGATACAGGTCAAGATGCTGCTGAGAATGGGGATTTTCTGCGTAAGCAATATTTTCTATCTTTTTCATAAGCAAAATCAAATTACGGGTGCGAAGGAATCCACACAAGCCTTGGCTATCGCGATCTCCTTGTCGGTAGCGGGGATGTCAAGCTCGCGGAAGCTGTTCTCCGCCACGCTCTTACCCGTCAAGGCTCTGAACCACAAAAGTCCAAGGGCATAGCGACCAAGACCCAGCGAGGCATGGAAGGTATCTCTGTGTACCTTCTCGATACCTTTGTCAAGCATCATACCAAACAAGGTGCCCGAAGGGATCACTCCGTCAAAGCCCTCTGACTCTGCCGCCGCCTTGTACGATGCCTGAACGTCGGCAAGCATAGCCTTGTGGCTATCGTAGCCAAGCTCCACCGTGAGTCGGTGGCTTCCATCCTCATAAGCCCAGGTCTCCTGAAGCAAAAGCTTTGCCTTAGGCTGGCAAGTGCGGATGTAATCCACAAGCTCGGTGATATAGGGATAATAGGTCTCCTTTTTACAGCTGTAATGGCTGACCTGCTGAATGGTAACCACATCCCACTCGCGAGAAAGCAAGGCCTCTTCAAGCGTGAGGTAAAATCCCGTGTGTATACCGTTGAACTGCAACATATAGTCCTTTTTGTCGCCAAGCATATTTCTGTAATGGCGCTCCAGAGAGCAGCCGCCGATGCAGATATTAACAACCTCAAAATACACGCCCTGCGCTCTTGCAATCTGATGCAGATATCTTGTAGCATCCTCCGAAAAGCTGTTTCCTATAGTTAAAATTTTCATTTTGTCTCCTCCTCAGACACTCTCGCCTGCGGCTCTTTTTTTATCAAGATTGTAATTTCTGATGTACATACCGAGGTCTACGCTGACCATAATAAAATTCAAGATATAGAAAACAAGCACGTACCATTTCTGCGCGAAGCTTGCCATATATACCTCGTTTACAAACTTCGAGGTAATACCTGCAACGTATCCAAACAAGATCAGCAGAAGAAACGCAAGGCTCTTGCCCTTTGTCGTTCTAGCCTTGTAGGATTTGATCACGTTCATTGGCCAGGATATGCCGAAGCTGACGATCATAATAATTTCAAGTAATTCTGCCATAACAAATCTCCCGTTTCCAAATTTATATATTTTATGATACCACTTTTCGGAGGGATTGTCAACAGATTTATTCGAAGTTCGATAAAAGCCTCGGCTTTCTTGTGCCGAGGCTTTTTATTATCGCAACATTTCAAAGAATTCTTCTCTCGTCATAATGACGTTGACTGCCGCAAGAAGGGCATTGGGTGTCATTTTCCCAGGCAAACCCACCGAGACAGCGAATCTGTCTCTCTTCTCTGCGCTGTCATTTCCGCCCGTGAGACCGACCTCAAAAAAGTCTGCTTTCGTGATCTCCTCTCGCTCATCATCCTCCGACGAAAATCCTACCGAAAAGGGTTCAAGCAGCTTTCTGATAAGCTCTGCATCTGTTCCCTCAACACCGAGAAAGCCCTCGGCAGAGGGGGCATCCTTGCGTCGCTCCTTGCCCTTGACCTGTGGAGTGTAGAGTTGGATTAGTCTATCGGCAGGGATCGCCGAGGTAATGTGAGAGCGGATGACCTTACCCGCGCCGTCGCTGTCGGTGAGGACGATGATCTTGCTCTTTTGGGCAAGCTGTCGGATAAGAGCAAGTCGCTCGTTGTTTTTGAAAACCCCGAAGCCGTCGGTCTGTATGACGCAGGCGTCGGCAACCGATTTAATTTTTATCTTGTCGTATTTTCCTTCCACGATTATGGGAAGGTCGATCTTTAATTTGTCCATATCACACCAACCGAGGGATGAAATAAAGTAACACAAGGGCACCAAGAATGATTCTGTAGACACCGAAGGGCGCGAAGCTGTGCTTTTTTACAAACTCCATAAGGAACTTTATCGCCACCATAGAAACTCCGAAGGCGACAAGGCTCGCAACCGCCAAAACTATCCACGCAAGCGCTGGGACGTTGACACCACTCTCGCTGACATAGTCGAAAAAACCGTAACCCTTGATGAGACTTGCGCCAACCATTGCGGGAATCCCCAAAAAGAAGGAGAACTCTGCCGCGGCAGGTCTTGAGACGCCCAAGAATCTTGCTCCAAGTATTGTCGAGCCCGAGCGCGACGTGCCGGGGACGATGGAAAGAGTCTGAAAGCACCCGATAAGCATAGCTTGAGAGTAGCTTATGTCGTCCACCGACTCAACCGATGGCTTTTTGTGCTTTTGAAAATGCTCGATTATGATAAAAAGCACTCCATAGACGATCAAGGCTGTGGCAACCGTCACCGCGTTGAAGATCCAACCGTCGATGTCCTTGCCCGTAACCTTTTCAAGTATCTTGTCGCCCACAATACCCACAAGCGCCGCGGGAATGCTTGCTACTACGACCTTGAACCACAGCGCCCAAGTGCTTTTCTTCTCGTCGGCGCTCTTTTTGGGCGAAAAGGGATTCAGCTTGCTGAAAAACATTACCACCACAGCAAGAATCGCACCGAGCTGAATGACCACCTCAAACATACTCATATATTCTTCGGCAAAGATCGCTCCAAGCGCGGGAGCTACGTTCAGCTTCAGAAATTCATCAAGCAAAATGAGATGTCCCGTGGAGCTGACGGGCAACCACTCGGTGATTCCCTCTACAACGCCAAATATTATGGCTTTTATGATTTCTAAAAATTCAGTCATTTTGTCTCCTGAAATTATTCTCCCGCGCGCATTATGTCGCCTTCTGATACATCGAAAGGCACTCTGCACCAGAAGATCATAGATGGATGAGGAGCGCTTTCGCAAGCCTCACCACTCGGCAGATAAAGCTCATTTGCAACGAATGCTCTACCCACCTTTTTTGGGGAGATCATTTCGGCAGAGTCACCTGTCTTGACCTTGTTTCGCTGGATAAAACGGTAAAGTCTTCCCTGCTCGTTTTCAAGAGCAATACCTGCCGTGCTGATTTTTTCCGCTTCTTCTTCATTATACTCAACCGCTGTGGCAAAATATGCCTTATCGCGTATATAGCCCGTGTGTGAGCCAAGCTGGGGGTTGACCATTGGGTCGTCAAGATAATATCCCGTACAATATTCGCGGTGAGAAACGCTTTCAAGCTCACGGTACCAGAGAGGATCAAATTTGTAATTCTCGGGATCTGCAAGGTAACTGTCGATCGCCATACGGTAAGCGTTAGTCACCACCGCTGTGTAATATGCGCTCTTCATTCTACCCTCGATCTTGAAGGAGTTGATCCCCGCCGCGATGAGCGCAGGAATATGCTCCACGGTACACATATCCTTGGAGGACATAATGAAGGTACCAAGCTCGGTCTGCTCGATCGGGATAGGCAGATCGGGACGCTTTTCCTCATAAATGATGTAATTCCAACGGCAGGGTTGGGCACATCTGCCACGGTTCGCATCACGCTCGGTCATCAGATTTGAAAGCATACATCTGCCGCTGTAGGACACGCACATCGAGCCGTGAACAAATGCTTCGATCTCGATGTCAGAGGGGAGTGCCAAACGAATCGCCTTGATCTCCTCAAAGCAAAGCTCGCGCGCGAGCACAAGTCTTTTCGCGCCAAGGGCTGCGTATGCCAATGCCGCTTCCGGGGAAACGATGCTTGCCTGTGTCGAGATATGTATCTCCATATCGGGGATGATCTCTCTCACCGTCGCCATAACGCCAAGGTCGGCAACAATAAAGGCATCGATCTCCGCGTCCTTGATAGCGTGCAAAAATTCACGCAAAGCGGGATATTCGTCGCCGTGAGGCATGGTATTGAGGGTCAGATAGAGCTTTTTGCCTCGCTCATGGGTATATTTTGCCGCCTCATACAGCTCCTCGACCGTAAAGTTGTCCGCCGCAGAGCGCATACCGAAGCTCTGTCCCGCAAGATATACCGCATCCGCGCCGTAAAGCAGCGCCGCCTTCAGCTTTTCAAAGTTGCCCGCGGGGGAGAGCAGCTCGGGTCTTTTTATAAATTCATTCATTTTTTACCGTCCTGTATAATAATGCATAATTCTTCATTTTATATTGTATCATAAAAATCAGACTGTGTCAACATTAGACTTAAGAATCTTGACGGGCAAGTTTTTTTGTTGTATAATATAGTAAAGCAATGCTTTTCTTGGAAAGGATCCGAAATTTATGAAAATGCGTCCCCCCTCAATACCGATCATTACAATTGACCCCTATTTTACAGTTTGGTCACCTTCAAATATCCTTACCGATACCGATCTCCAGCATTGGTCGGCAAAGTCTAACACAATAAAGGGCTATGTCACGGTCGACGGTGAAAAATACCGCTTTATGGGTACGGGTGAAGCTCCCTCTATGACACAGACGGCCTTCAATATGTCTGCAACGGTCACCGACTACGTCTTTGAAAACGCAAATATCAAGCTGGAGCTTTCCTTCTTCTCCACCCCATTTACCGACGACCTTTACCGTCTCTCCCGTCCCGTTTCCTATATGACGGCAAGATTCACTTCACTTGATGGCAAAAGCCATAACGTTTCCTTGAGGATCGCGGTCTCCGAAGAGATATGCATCAACTTGAAGGGCGAGGAGCCCGTTGCAACGGATACAGTAATGCTTCCCTGTGGCAGACAGGCGATGAAAATGGGCAGCGTTGCGCAAAGAGTGCTTTGGCGAAGCGGTGATGACCTGCGAATCGATTGGGGATATTTCTATCTCTCGTCAGACAACAAAAATGCTATTTTTGAGAGCCGCAATGCCGATGAAATGACCTACGTTTCGGTTGAAGCTCCGATGACAGAGAGTAAAAACGAGGTCGTTACCTTCGCTTACGATGACATCCACAGCTTCAACTATTTCGGTCACGACTGCGACGCTTATTGGAAGAGCATCACACCCACCATTGAGGCGGCGATCTCCGAAGCAATGAGCGAGACCGGAAGCGTGCTTGAAAAATGCCGCAGATTTGCCCTTGACCTTGAAAATAAGGCAACCGAGTGCGGCGGCGAAAAATATGCCGACCTTGTAAGCCTTGCTTACCGTCAGGTTTTAGCGGCGCACAAGCTTGCGCTTGATGACTACGGCGAACTGATATACGTTTCCAAGGAATGCTTCAGCGGCGGTCACTCCTGCACCGTTGACGTAACCTATCCCGCTTCCCCCTTTATGCTCCTTTACAATGTGGAGCTCCTGAAGGCGACTCTACGTCCCATCTTCCGCTTTGCTGCCACAGACAAGTGGAAATATGATTTCGCACCTCACGACGCGGGAAGCTACCCCATTCTCGGCACTCAACGTTACGGCCTCCGCGAGGGCGGTGTTCTACTCCTTGAGATGCAGATGCCCGTGGAGGAATGCGGAAACATCCTTATCTTGATGGAAAATATCATTCTCTTTGAGGGCAAGACCGACTACGTCGCACCTCATATGGATACCCTTGCCAAATGGGCAAAATATCTTATACAATACGGCAATGACCCTGAAAATCAGCTCTGCTCCGACGACTTTGCAGGTCACTTAGCTCACAACTGCAATTTAGCGCTCAAGGCAATTATGGGCATCGCGGCATACTCAATGATTTTGAAGGCATTTGACAGCTCCCACGAAGCCGAGGAATATATGAACATCGCCCGAGAAATGGCAAAGAGCTGGGTTGAAAGAGCCCAAAACGAGAACGGAAGCTTCCGCCTTACATTCGACAAGCCCGGAACACGCGGAATGAAGTACAATCTGATTTGGGACAAGCTCTGGGGAACCAACCTATTTCCCAAGGAGGTCTACGCGTCTGAATTCGCGGTCTGCTTGGAAAATATGAACCCCTACGGTCTGCCCTTTGACAGTCTCCACACCTATACCAAAACCGATTGGCTGGTCTGGACGGCAATGCTGGGTGAAACGCGAGAAGAATTCGAGGAATTGATCGCTCCTCTGTGGCTCTGCTATAATCTTTCCCTTT
Source organism: Clostridia bacterium (assembly GCA_017462125.1). The sequence goes on from JAFTRQ010000177.1 coordinate 90,679, forward strand.
CCCGCGTTCCGATGAATGACTTTTACGACACCGTTACCTCTCTTGCCATAGGGTGCCGCCACCGCTCTGTAGTGGGTGGAATATTTATAAAGCTTTTGGAGGAAAAGCTTGCAAGCATACAAGCTGATCATAAAGCGGAATAAACACACTTCCTTCCACAAATGCAACGTCAAGCCTTGATATTGACATCCTATAGAAATTATGATATACTAATTTACAAGCAGTATTGCCACAACGCAGTCTATCCATAAATGCAATATTATGAGGAGGTCATTGTGAAAAAAGTATTATGTTTAACTATAGCAATTGTTCTTTTGCTGACAACATTTATTCTCATCTCATGTAAAGATCAGTCTGATGAAAATGTATTTGATAGCTTGACAGATACAGAAAAAGCCGAATATTTATCGCAAAAATCCGATGAATATTTCAGTTCCGGCTCTGTAGAAGAAGCCTCTATTATCCTCTCTATGACCGGACGTATGGCAGGAATCGAGATTGCCAACAAGTCTACTGCAACGCAAACTATCACCAAAATTTATCCCGAAACCGACCAATTTCAGTATCTTTCTATTGACAACACTACAAGCTCAACCAAAGCAAACGGTGTCGAGGAAAGCGAAGTATATACAAAGATTGACGGATTCACCGGTGAATATATGCTGTCCGGATACTTATCGGACAAAGATGATCCCGTTTATTTAAAAAGCAGATGCAATGTCGAAGAATATAAAGCATACCTTGACGAACAGGCTGCTGGGACTCCCGATATGGAAACCATTGAAAGAAACAGCATAGTTACCGTAACAGAAGATGAGAGCGGTATGTATTATGTCGTAGTTTATACAGACCTCAATGAAACGGCAAAAAACGAAATTGAAAGTTGGATTCAGACAATCACAAGTCCTATTGATGCCACCTTTGTGCTTGACAGCTTTGAAATGACGTACACAGTTTCCAAAGAAACGCTGTCCTTAGAGATCGCAACAATGACTATGAATTTCGTAACGGAAGGCTCACTTGAAACCGAGCTTACAATGTCTGTAGCGGTAGAAAGTAAATTCACTTTTCCCAATCTTGACGTAGATCTCAAGCCTGAAAACTACGACGAATATTCTTCCACTTCAGATCTTCGTTACCGCTATTATGCTAAAGACAGATTAAAAAAGCTCATCGAATCCAACGATATGTCCCTCATGCTTCAAACAAAAGTACAGGTTAAAGGAACGCAAGGCAATATCACACAAGAGCTGTACAACTACAAAGAAACGGACACCATGAATTACGGTACACTTGGAAGCGGATTGTTCGCCTACCATATCACCGCGGATATCAGTGCCACTCAATCTGATGACTATGATCTTGAAATATCCTATGATGGTCGCTCACAATCCCTCGCCCAAAACGGCAAAATGGTGCAAACCGTAGCACAAAGCCAATCAGAAGCAAAAAGCTTTATTTCAAGCACAATGGCTCCCTTCAGCTTCACAGAGCAAAGCGTCACTAAAATAACCGTATTCAAATCCGATGACAGTACGGTAAAAGCTACGCTTTTTTTCAACGCTGATGAGTCTGTAAGAGCATCTTTTCAAGGGTTAGGATTGACTAGCGGAAATATTACCAATGCATCTGTTAAAATAACGGTCATCTTTGATGAAAATTTAGAAATCATATCGGCTGAATATGCAATTTCGGGGGTACGTACCACACAAGGCATTGCATATACTATGACCCAAACCGCTACGATAAAAGACATTGGAAAAGCGGATATTTCCATGTTTTCCGAAGAATAATCAAAACCACCGGTTCAACCGGTGGTTTGCACAGCCCCTATAAGGGGCAAATACAGGCTTAACCCCTAAAAGGGGCACAGAAAGTTTGATACCGCATTACAATCTCAGGCAGCCGCTCACGTGCGGCTGTCTATTTTTGCCTACTTATTCTTGCCACCCGTGAACGGGTCGGTGTACTCTTTGATGCTAATTTGATCCATTGCGTAATCTTCTTCCAACTGAGTTTTGATATAGTTCGCAATCGCATTTTTGTTCTTTCCTACCGTATCTACGTAATATCCCCGACACCAAAAATGTCTTGACCCATATTTATATTTCAAATTTGCATGCCGATCAAATATCATTAAACTACTTTTCCCCTTGAGATATCCCATAAATTGTGCTATACTTATATGGGGCGGGATACTTACAAGCATATGGATGTGATCCGGGCACGCCTCTGCCTCTATGATCTCTACTCCCTTTTGCTCACATAGCTTTCTTAGTATTTCTCCGATATCTCTCCTTAGCTGTCCATATATCTCTTTTCTGCGATATTTCGGGGCAAACACTATGTGATACTGACACCTGTATTTGCTGTGTGCTGTGCTTTTTATCTCGTTCTTTTCTATCATTTTGTTAAACCTCCTTGTATTTTGTAATACGGTATCAAACCATTTTCATTATACTCGGAGGTTTAGCTCTTTTCAACCTTTTTTCTTTCGGGCTTGCTTTTAGCTCGCCCTTTTTATTGTTGCTCCGCTCTTTTCCTGCTCCCCCGGTAGAACCGGGGGTTTATTTGGTTGCCAA
>JAFTRQ010000178.1 GCA_017462125.1 Clostridia bacterium
CGGGCGAGCCGTTCGATTCCTTGATGCCGCTGTACTATGAGATCTGTAAGCTGGCGGTTCTGTCGGGAATGGAGATCGACAAAGCCAAGCGCATGTATGATGTCAATGCCGACAAGGTTCTTCGTTTGCTTGAAAAGCCGAGAATCGAATTCAAGAAAAAGAACGGAGGCAAGCTCCCGAACTTCTTCTACTTCATGGTCGGTCAGGAAAGCAACGTATCTCCCGACAATCAAGCCGCGATGAATACGCCCATGGCGTACCTCTACGATGCTGTTGAAAACTTGGATCGCAAGCAACGTGAGAACCGCAGGGTAAAGCTCTCGGAGCTGTTCGAGTTGAATACTGCCGATGCCGACAGCAACGATAGCCGCCGCAAGCGGAAGATCATCGAAACCGTTCTCGCGGCATACGATGAGCTCAAGCACTTGAAGATCAAGGAAGACGATTCCGACTCCGATGGCGACACCGTCATCGCGGTGGAGCGAGCCAAGATCTTTAAGAATTGCCTTGACACGGTCAAGAAAAACGTGACGAATGACCACGTGCTCCATCTCCTTTTGAAAGAGCTGGATCTCGGCAAGGAGTCCGAATACTCGGTATCCCGAGCCAAGAGTTTGCTGTTCGCCTGTCTGCTCTTTGAAGAAAACGGCAGACTGCTCTCTAAGGTTAAAACGCCGGGAGAGTACAGCTGTGCCGAACTCGATCTGATTTTCGATCTGAGCAAGATCAGCGCGGACGATGATTGGGTATCCGTTTACGGGTATCCTCACAGAATTATTTTCATTCCCAAAGCATCCTTGGAGCAAGCCGAGGATCCAAACAACTAAACAATACACACCCACAGGTGCTGAGATTTTCTCGGCACCTTATTTTTTTATCATGGAGGATTTATTATTGAAATATTATCACGACAGCCGGGATAAGCCCGGCAACTATTTTCCTATGCCGAAAAGTATCTTTCGCCTGGGGCTTACCTCTGGCGAAATTCTTGTCTACGCCTATCTGATGTACTGCGAAGACAGGAAGACCTTCCAATGCCATCCGAGCTTCAGTACCATCGGAGAGGCAGTCGGTATGAGCAACAACACGGTGAAGAAATATGTGCGAGGCCTTGAACACAAGGGGCTGATTACCACCGAGCATACCAAGATCAAGACTCGAGACGGCAGAGTTCACAACGGCAGCTTGCTCTATACCTTAAAGCCCATCGAACCGATTGAGGAAAGATACTTTCAGAAGGTGCTTGCCGAGCAAGCATCCAAGAACGCCGTGCAAAATGCGCTTGCACGGTATCAAGAAAAACGCGCAAATATGATGAAAGGAGTGACGGCGAATGAAAACGAAACCCTTTAAGTCGATAGCGGACGTTCCTATGTTCATGACGGTCATGGACGTAGCAGGCCTCCTCGGCATTTCCCGTGCCGGCGCATACGAGCTGGTGAAGGAAAAGGGCTTCCCGAAGATCAACGTTGTTCACGGCAGAATCATTGTCCCGAGAGATAGATTCTTTGAGTGGCTGGACAGTCGAGAGACAAGCGGAAAGTTTATCTGAGTGTAAAAATATGACCGCCATAACCAAAGAAAAGAGGGTTGTTCGAGAATGTACAACTTTTTGAAAAAAAGCGGGATAAAGCGGCTTAGCCTGCCGCACACAACATCGCCCGGCAACGCCGGTCGAGGACGGTTTCGGGGGTGTTTCGGGCGATTTGGAGATATTTCAAAACATGCTCGTATGCCTTTGGGTTTAGCACCTCCGAAATTGGGCTTAACACGGTTTTTGACCGAAATTTTGAAATTTAATTGCAGAAAGGAAACAACAAATGTCTGAAAACGAAAATGAAAAAATGCCGACAAGGGGCATCAGAATGCCCGACGAACTCTGGAAGACCTGTATTGAAATGAGCAAGGAGCTGGGCTATGGATATCCCAGCCATTTTATTCGAGATGCCATAGAGTTCTTTATTGAATGGAACAACAGAAAGTCTTCCGAAAAGTTCCTCACACCCGCCCTTGAATCCGTCATGAGAGGGATCGTTCAGGACAGCGATGACCGAACGGGATGCTTACTTTATAAG
>JAFTRQ010000179.1 GCA_017462125.1 Clostridia bacterium
CTCATCATATGAAAATGCAATATTCTCTACGTCGATATCGAAGGTGGAAGGCTTTTTATCTTCGCCGTCGATATCCATCGGTTTCACATCAAGGATCGCCTGTGCCTTATCCACACTTGCATCCACAGTACGGAGAAGCGCAGAATAATTGCCTGCCGAGTCAAGACTTGCATAGATCATAAAGGCAGAGATCATCATGCCAATACAGACGATCAGCTCCATCGTGCCGTTCAGATAAAACCAAACGGACAGAAGCGCCATGACAACGCCCGTCATTTTTGTTACCAAGGACTGAACCGCCATATACGGTATAAAGGTCTTTTCAAGTGTGATATTGCAATCCACGTTTTCGTCGATGGCATCGTTTAATGCTTTTGAGGTAGAGCCTGTCAAATTGTAGGTTTTAACCTCCGTGATTCCTTGTATGTATTCAAGCAGTTTTTCTACCAGCGAGCTGTCAGCCGCCAGTTTTCTCGGAGATATTGCTTCGGATTTCTTCTGCATACGGCTGTTGACGAGGAAGAACGCACAAATACCGATCAGAACAACAAGTCCAATACGCCAATCATAGACCAGGAGCATACAAGCAATCAGCAAGGAGGTCAGAATACCCTGTGTTGTGAGCATTACCACTCTTGTCGCAATGTCGCCAAGCTGCTCCATGGTGTTGGTGGTGACAGAGGTAATATATCCAAGGCTGTTTTTATTGAAATAACCCATCGGAACATAACGCAGATGTTCTGCAATTTCAATACGTTTTCCTGCGGCAGTACCGTATCCAGCCTCACATTGAAGCATGGTTGAACGATATTTGACGATAAACGCACCGAGAACGCTGATAATACAGATACCCAGACTCGCCCAAATTACCACGGGCGTTACGCCTTTGCCGAGAACAGCTCCGAGCATCACGATAATGGCAGGAATTTTTAAGGCTTCAAACAGCGCCATGATCACGCCGTAAGCGATGGAGCGGTAAAACTTTCCCTTGTTTTCCTTGCCGCAAAAATTGAAGAATTTTTTTAAAATTTTAAGCATGAACGGCACCTCCTTCCACTGTATCCTTGACCGAGATATGCGCGTTCCACATATCTTTATACAAGCCACCGCTTTCGAGCAACTCCGTATGCGTTCCCGATTCGACCACATTACCGTTTTTGATCACGAAAATACGGTCTGCGTCCTGAATGGTTGACAAACGGTGTGCAATCACGATTAGCGTTTTGCCTTGAACGAGCTTTGCCACGGAGGCTTGAATAAGGGCTTCATTTTCGGGATCAGTATAGGCGGTAGCTTCGTCAAGGATCACGATAGGCGCGTCCTTCAGCATAGCACGGGCAATGGCGATTCGTTGCCGCTCTCCACCCGAAAGGTGTCCGCCGCTGCCACCGACAACGGTATCGTAGCCTTTATCAAGTCCCATAATAAATTCGTGACAGCCGCTTTTTCTCGCGACTTCCTCCACCTCCGCATTGGTCGCTCCCGCGCGCCCCATACGGATATTTTCACGGATGGTATCGTCAAAGAGATAGTTGTCCTGTGCAACGTAAGCGACCTTGCGGTTGTATTCCTCCAAAGAAAGCTCGCGGATATCCACACCGCCGATCTTGATACTGCCGCCATCTACATCCCAAAGCGAGGCGATCAGCTTGGCGATGGTAGATTTTCCGCTGCCGCTCGGGCCGACCAAAGCGCACACCTTGCCGCTCGGTATCTCCATATTGATGCCATGAAGAACTTCCTTGTCGTGATAACCGAAGGTCACCTCGGTAAGCACAATGGAGTTATCCGCAGGAGCTTCCTTGTCCTGTTCGGGACGCACCAATTCTTCCTGTGTCAGAATACTCGTGACCTCGCCCACAATCGTGCCGAGCTTTGCCATATCATCGGAATAACCCATCACAGTGATCAGCGGTTGAATGAGTCCGACCGACAGCAGAATGATCATAATAAAATCAATCGCCGCAAGACTGCCGTTCATCACGAACAGACCACCGAGGGGGAGCACCGTGATCATGGTACAAGGCGCTAAAACCATAGCAAGCGAGAACGGGATGTTGTTTTTCCGCATCCATTCTACATAGCATGATGCACCATCCTTTGCCGCCACCGCGAAACGCTCATAGGAAGCGCCGGCTTTGCCAAACGCCTTGATGACCTGAATACCGTTTATATACTCAACGGCTGTATCGTTAAGCGTTTTCGTCTTGTTGATGGCATTCTGATAGCTCTCCGCATAGCCGAACATCATGGTGCAGTAGCACAGAAGTCCGAGAACAAGCGGAATCAAGGTAATCAGAGCCATGCGCCAATCGATGGTCAGCATATAAACAAACACACAAAGAGGGGCGAGCAAATTGGAGGTAAACTCCGGCAGAATGTGTGCCAATGTGGTTTCGATGCTGTCAAGACGCTCCATCATAATATTTTTCAGCGTTCCCGATGGCGTATCCTTGACATAGCCGAGAGGGACACGGGAGAGCTTATCGCAAAGCTGCTTGCGAACCTCACCCAGCACATGGAATGTTGCAACGTGGGAGCAGGTGGTGGAGATGTTGTGCCCAACGATCTTGCCGATAAAGCAAAGTGCTATCCAAAGTCCCTGCATTAGATAGAACGACCATTCTCGATTACCCTCCACGAGATTGCGGATGATATTGCCCGTCAGTATAAACGGTGCAATACCGAACAGTACGCCGAACACCGCAAGCAGAACGCTTGCAGCATACAACTTCTTCTTCCGACCGGCAAAGGACATGATCCACCCGATCGGTGATGTTTTCTTTTCTTTCTTCATAACTGCAAAAGCCTCCTTTTCTGACATACTATTATACCGCTTTCGGCTTTTCTTTTCTGCTCCGATCTGACGGTCTTTGGCTCCAAAACGAAGGAAAAGCGGCTCATAACGAACCGCTTTTGATGATTTACAAATTATGATTCCGATACTCATTTGGTGTCATGCCAATCACCGTCTTGAACGCACTTGCAAATTTACTGCCGTTGTCATAGCCGTAAAGTCCTGCAATCTCCAAAACGCTTTTGTCTGTGGTAATAAGCATTTGTGCGGCAGACTCCATTTTTTGCGTTCGGATGAAGGCATACAAGGACACACCATAAACCGCCTTGAAAGCATCCTTGATCTGCGTACCCGAAATATGGAACTGACTCGACAACTGCTCCAAGGTCAGCTTTTTATCCATATTGTCAGTAAGGTAGCGGCGGACACACTTTGCCAAGGAAACCTGTGAGCGCGAGACAAGCCGTTCCTCGCTTTTGTTCTTGATGTCAAAGCCAAGGAGAAACAGCATCAGTTCCAGTATTTTCACCTTGAAATACCCCTTTTTGATACTGTCGGGAACATTGTATAGCTCGGAGAAAATATGGTCGATGTGTTCATTGGAGCGTGCAACAAAGCCCTTGTTATCCGAGCAGAACTTTCGGGCAAGTGCTTCGGGGCTGACATTTACATCGTCAAGCAGACAAGAGAGACATTTGGGTGCTTCGTCAATGTCGATATAGATGCTGACACCGTGATAATGGCTGAGCGGGAAATATGAGCCGTGACCTACGTCGTTTTTGTAAGCGATCGAGAGATCACCTGTCGTGAGATAGATATATTCATCGGCAAACTCGCACTCGATTCTGCCTTCTCTGCAATGGTCGATCTGAATGACGTTTCCAAAGGAAACAGGCTCTATATGGCACTCCTGCATATGTACATCATTATACACGAGTTCGATGCCGGGAAAGACCTTGTAGCAGGTCATCACGATGTCACCGTCATTTTTATCTGCAAGGCGGTAAACCGTGCATTCATCCTCTCTCGATACGATCTCTACTGCGTTTCCGTATATGTTTTTCTCCCTCTGTGTTGCCTCCATAATTTGCCTAATCCTTCTGTTCCTTTTTATCGCACTTGGTTGCTATCTTTTTCAGATATTTTTTGAGTGCACCCATCCCGAAGATCAGTACCGCAACGACTGCGAGTGCGATCCAAAGTTCGGGAGTTTGTAATAATTCGAGCATTGCGATTACCTCCTGCTTTTATTCCGCGCCTTTGAGCGCTTCGACCATATCGATCTTCTTGTTCTTTCTTGCGACCATCAAGCCGACGAGCAAGGACACACCGAAGGTCAGCGCGATGCTGACAACATAGGTCATCCAACCTATCATAATACTTAGCTCGTATTCGCTGACAAGGGCGGTAACAAGTACGTACAGAACGCCTAAGCCGCCGGGAAGACCGATGAGTACGCCAAGGATCGTCAGCCATATATTCTGACTGACAAGAAGCTTGCCGATGGCTTTATCTCGGAAGCCGAGAACCTTCAAGGTTGCCAGCTCTCTGTGCCTTTCCACGTAGCTCATCACGCCGAGATTATAAAGTACCACGATGCCGAGCACGATGGCGGCGATCACAAGAATGGCGATCATGAGATTCATTATCTCCATAAAGGTATCGTAGCTGTCCATGATCATCCGCTTTTCTTGCTTTCCGGATATGATGGACGAGGCTTCGATGTCCTCAGCTTTGGTATCGGTATAAATTGAGCCGATATGATAATCGATTCCTATGCTATCGGCATAAGTATCGGTCAACACGATATTTTCAGCAACAAGTGAACGCAGATAACCTGCCACCTTGACCGTGTAGGTTTCCTCGCTGCCGTAAGGTGAGAATTCAATGGTATCACCGATGTTTGCGGTATCCTTGAGTCGCAGGTAGAGGTAAACTCCATCATCGGAAAGCTCCGTGATCTCATTATCTTCGGTGAGGAAACGAACCCTATTATGCTCCGCACTGTAGATTTCCATGGCAACCGTTTTGCCCTCGTAGCTGATACCGCTTGATGCCTGCCAATCGCCGTCAAGCGTTTCGGCAAGGGCTTTGGATTCTTCGTTATTAGCCGTTTCGGTCAAATTGACCTTGGTTTCATAGTTACTGATGTCCTGATCGAGCATATCAAGGAATCCACCCATTGTGTCCTTCATTCCCAAGCCCCCCACAAGGAGAAGCATACAGCCAAACACGCCGACGAGCGTCATTGCCGAGCGTGCCTTATGGCGAAGGATATCACGAACGTTCCATTTCGTGCCGAAGGAGAGCTTGTTCCAGAATGGAAGCTTCTCAATCACGCTCTTTTTCATTGCCTTTGGCGTATAAGGACGGAGCGCATCTGCCGCTGTTCCTTTCAGCATCTTCTTAACGGCGAGAAAGCTGATGAGCGTGAGGAATGCAAGCGTGGCAATCATTACGGGAACGCAGAAGGCAGGCATATGCAGACTCCAATCGGGCATATCGATATAGGTACTCATCATTCCTGTGGGACTGATAATTAGCGAAGCAATCAGAAATCCGAGTCCGATGCCTACACCGATACCGATGATACCTATCATTAAGCCGTAGGAGGTATAATGCAAAAGAATTTTTCTGTCACGGAAGCCGAGTGCTTTCAGCGTACCGATCTGCACCTTTTCATTAGCGGCAATTCGGTGCATGGTCGTGACCATCGTGAGAATAGCAATGGCAAGGAACAGCACGGGCAGGATTGATCCCATCGTCTTCCCTTCCTCGGCTTCGCTCACAACGCCTGCATATGCGGTATGCTCATCCTTGGTGGTGACGAGCAAGGTCGTGCCAGTCGCATCCTTGACCTTTTCTTCAAGGCTTTCCTTATCCAAGTCCGAGATAATATTAATCTGCGGATAAAAGGCGAAGCCAAGTGCGTTTTCTAATTTTTGGGGAGAGACATAGGCAAAGCCGTGTGCCTCGTAATCGGGCATCAGTTGGTTTTCGTCTGCAACGGAGACGAGGTTTTCACCGCTTTTGCAGAGACCGACTACCTCGCCGCTGATTTCCAAGCCTGTATACGCAAAGGTGAGCTTATCGCCAAGCTTTATATCATTGGCAGAGGCAAATTTATCCGAAAGCCATATACCGTCGGAGATTCGGTCGTATTCCTTACCTTCGGTGATATACATTGTGGAAACGGTGTAGTCCTCGGATACGTTCAGCGTTACCGACTTTTTTGTGTCCTTGATGCCAACGTTTACGCTAAAATATCTCGTCGCAGCATCTACTCCGTCAATATCTTTGATAGCCTTGATATCGTCCTCGGAGAAGCCACCCTCAGCATAAAGGCGGTAGTCGGCATAGTTGGTATCCTCCAAGAAGCCAAGCGCATCGGCTTCAAGGCTTTTCCACTCAATATTAAAGCCGAGAAAGATGCCGACACCGATGGCAATCATGATTACCATCGAAACAAACTGCGATTTGTATTTCCACGCAGTACGGAACAGTTTCCTCGTAAGCATATTACCACTCCACTTCGTCAGCGCTCATGGGAGTAGGCTGTTCCTCACAGGATTTGATCTTTCCGTTTTTTACACGGATTACCACGTCTGACATCTTGGCAATATTTTGATTATGCGTAACGATAACGATGGTTTTGCCGTAGTTCTTCGCCATAGACAGAAGCAG
>JAFTRQ010000180.1 GCA_017462125.1 Clostridia bacterium
CCAAAATCTATCAAAAATGCATTCGCCGGCGGGTGCGAGCAGTTTTGACGCAGCAGATTTTTTCGAGTCCAATAGCTTTTCTCACAGGGCATATAGGCGATATGTCCAAGAGAAAAGGTGCAGGAATCGTACAAATCTGCATGTCAAAACCAACTCGGTTCGACTCCCGTTCGGCTAGCAGGAGGTAAAAATAATGACCTTTTACGAAAGAGCAAAAGAGCTTGTCTCAAAAATGACCTTAGACGAAAAAATGACGCAGATGCGCTATGAAGCACCTGCCATCGAGCGCCTTGGAGTGCCTGCATACAATTGGTGGAACGAGTGCTTACACGGCGTGGCGCGCGCGGGCGTTGCAACCGTTTTTCCGCAGGCGATCGGAATGGCAGCAAGCTTTGACGACGAGCTTATGCATCAGGTCGCTACCGCGATCTCTGACGAGGCAAGAGCAAAATATAACGAGTATAAGACCCAAGGGTACACCGATGCGTATCAGGGATTGACCTTCTGGTCGCCCAACATCAATATTTTCCGCGATCCCAGATGGGGCAGAGGACACGAGACCTATGGCGAGGATCCCTATCTTACGGGCAGAATGGGTGTGGCGTTCATCAAGGGCTTGCAGGGAGAAGGAAAATACCGTAAGGTTGACGCAACCATCAAGCATTACGCCGTCCACAGCGGCCCCGAGGGAAAGAGACATTTCTTTGACGCGCAGGTCTCCGAAAAGGATCTCCGCGAGACCTATCTGTGGGCATTCAAATACTGTATCGATCATGCCGACCCTTCGGCGGTGATGGGAGCATACAACCGTGTCAACGGCGAGCCCTCATGCGCGTCGGAAACTCTTTTGCAGAAAATACTTTACGGCGAGTGGGGCTTTGAAGGATACGTGGTGTCGGATTGCGGCGCGATCCGCGATATTCACGAATATCACAAGATCACGCAGGATGCCGCCGAAAGCTCTGCCTGGGCGGTGAATATGGGCTGTCAGATGAACTGCGGAAAGGCTTATGAGTGGCTCAAGACCGCCTATGAAAGAGGACTTGTTACCGAGGATACCATCACCGCGGCGGTTGAAAAGCTCTTTGAAGCAAGATTCCGCCTCGGAATGTTCGACGACGATTGTGAATATGACAAGATCCCCTACGACGTAGTGGAATGTAAGGAGCATCTTGCGCTGAGCAGAAAAATGGCGCAGAGCAGTATGGTGCTTTTGAAAAACGATGGCATCCTGCCCCTGAAGGGTAATGAAAAGATTGCCGTAATCGGCCCCAACGCAGATGATCTGAGCGTTCTTTTGGGTAACTATAACGGAACACCCTCTCGCTATACCACGCTCCTGCAGGGAATACGCTCCGCCGCCGAGGAGCTTGGCGGATCGGTGCGTTATGCAAGAGGCTGTCATCATTTCAAGCCCTGCCGTGGAGGCGGCGATGAAAGAACTGCGGGAGAAGCGATCCTCGCGGCGAAAAAGGCCGACGTTGTGGTTCTTTGTATGGGTCTTTGCCCTTCGATGGAGGGCGAGGAGTGCGACGCCTATAACGGTTATGCAGGCGGAGATAAGCCCGATCTGGAGCTTCCCAAGCCTCAAAGAGAGCTGATCGACGCGATCGTAAAGCTTGGTAAGCCTACCGTTTTCGTCAATATCAGCGGTAGCTGTGTCAATCTTGAAAAAGAGGACGAGGGATGTAACGCCGTGCTTCAGTGCTTCTATCCCGGAGCGGAGGGAGGACACGCGCTTGCTGATATCCTGTTCGGCAAGGTCTCGCCCTCGGGCAAGCTTCCCGTAAGCTTTTATCGCTCAGTCGGAGATCTGCCCGATTTCGAGGATTATTCGATGGAAAATCGCACCTATAAGTTCTTTAAGGGCAAGTGTGTCTACGATTTCGGTTATGGACTTACCTATTCCGAGATCGCGGAGAATTGGCTCGATGAAAACACCGTAGAGCTTGTAAATAAAGGCAAATTTGATACCGATTATGCGGTGCTGAAATTCGAATATATCCCCCACAAAAACCTCTGTGGATTTAAAAAGGTGCACCTGAGGTCAGGCGAGAGATTGACTGTAAAATTTGAATAATGAAATTGAAAACGCTGTTCCACATCTGTTGAACAGCGTTTTCTTATATCACCCGATGAATGAAATGGGAATCACAACGGGATAGGGAAGAGTAGGACAGGTGACTTCAACGTATGCGCGGTTTATGGTGCCGACTTGCTCTCCAACGGTTATGGTGAATTCTGTCTTGGCGAAGCCGTAAAGTCCGTGTATTGGCTGTGGGTAGAGGAGAGAGACGGTCTTGTCGTATTTTCCTGCCGACCAGCTGTCGGGGAGTATCAGACGTAGCTGAAGCTTTCTTGATTCAGCGATTTCCGGATTGCAGAAAAAGGTGATGGTGACTCTCCGCTCGTCGCCTGACGAAACTCTCGGAGTATCGTTAAGCTCAACTCTTGCAGTAAATGGACGGTAAAAGGTTATGTCAAAGGAGTAGGGCGCTCTGTCCATAAGATCGTGGGAGGTCAGTTTATTATAGGCTGCGGCTTCGCCTTGAGGATATGCGGTCTCCCCGTCCGTGAACGCAAATAGCACCCGATTAGCCTTTGCCACAGAAGGAACAAGGGCACAGACACGGGCAGTGAGATCACTGCAGGTCTTGGGGATTCTTGGGTAATACATTCCGTTTATCGATACTGTGACTATACTGTCGCCAATGTGATCTGAAAGCTCGCTTGGGATCGCCCCGGTTCCTCCGATAATACCGAGCGTTGCGCCCACCGTTGCACCGGTGCAATCGGTGTCGTCGCCGCAGTTGATGGCATAGATCAGCGACTTTTTGAAGTCGCCCTCTCCGTAGAGTAGCCCGATGGTAACAAATCCCAGGTTCCCGGGTGCCTGAAACCAGCCCAGAGAGCTGTTGAATTCAACCACTTGCTTTCTCGCCTCTCTGTAGTCGATACCTTTATCATAGCAATCCGTTGCGAGACGAATAGTCTTGTAGGTCATTGAGTCCTCGGGAATCTTTTGGAGCGCGGATTCAATAAGCTTTCTGATATCACTTTCGATATAGGCAAGGCTCTGCAGACTTGCGGTGAATATCTCGGCGCAAGTGCCTTCGCTGACACCGTGATCTACCATAGCGTCGCATACCGCGTATTTTATGGCAACGTCGGGCATTCCGGGCGCTAAAGCCGCCCATATCTCACTTCGTATCCAGGCTCCGTTGGAGGTCTTCCATTTTTCGTTATCCAATTCGCCGCTCATGGGGGGAAGCAGACCGAGGCGCAGATTTGTCTTGCATATTCCGTATTCGTTCCAATGCGGCGGAATCCAATCGAGCCAGTATTCCGCTAATACATTGGCATTCAAACGCTCAGCACCAACGTCCTCCATAGCACAGAGCCATACCAATTGAAGGTCCAAGTCATCATTTGGCAGCGGCGCGCCGAAGTCGGTTGCGAAGCCGCTGATATCAAGGTCGCTTCTTACTCCCTCGTACGGCGCTCCCATAGTGCCACCGATATTCTTTCCCAACCAGCAAGCGTGAAGCTTGTCAAGATATTCTGCCTTGTTCAGTTTTAACATGGTATGAGACTACCTTTCTTTTTAATTCTTATGCTTGCATTATAACACAAATCGTGATATAATAATAGTAATATTTAAGCTTGTTTTAGTAAAATCTGATCAAAGGAGTAAAAAATGTTTCCCGAAAGGCTTGAAAACGATACCGAGCAGATTTATTTTTCCGAGGATGAATATTTTTGCGGGAATTTCAACTATATACATACCTATCTGCATACCAATTATAAGTATAAAATGCACGCTCATCAATTTTATGAGATAAATATAGTGGCATCGGGCAAAGGGCGACATTATATCGAGGACACCAGCCTTGATGCGGAGATGGGTGACGTGTTCGTAATCCCTCCGGGGGTCAGCCATGGATATTATTCCGAGGGCGAGCTTGATATATATCACGTGCTGATCAAAAAGGATTTCCTTGCCCGATATGCGGAGGAGCTTGCCGAGATCGAAGGCTTTGAGATACTTTTTAACATCGAGCCCGAAATAAGACGCTCCTCGGGTAAGGCTTTGAATCTGAATGTGGGCTCGCCTGATTTTGTCTCGTTTAAAGCGGAGCTTGAACGGATGAAGAATATAGAGGCAAGCGGAAGATTCGTCTATCTCAACGCGCTGACTATTGTGTTTATCTGCCGACTTTGCCGAAGGATATGCGGTTCTATTTCCGAGTCCTGTGAAAAAGAAATCGTAGGCGTAATGGAATACATAAGGAATAATCTGGACCGTAAGCTAAGCTTGTCCGAGCTTTCCTCGCGCGCTCATATGTCTACGGCAACCCTCAACCGCCGATTCAGAAGCTCCGTGGGAATGTCGCCGATTGAGTATATACTTTCATGCAGAGTCGCAAGGGCGAAAGAACTGATTTCCGAAAGTAATATAAGGCGTACCGATATCGCCCAGATCTGCGGATTTTACGATGTGGCACATATGAATAAATATTTGTAAATCCTGCCATTTTTCTTGACACATATAACTTTCTGTGTTAAAATAACTTCGGATGTAATTTTACTTTGCGAGGAGATGAAATTAAATAATGGAAATCATTCTTCAACCCAAATCACAAAATATGACCGCCGAGATACAGAAGGCAATTGACGATTGCTTCCTTGCAGGCGGCGGAAGGATCATACTTGAAAAGGGAATTTATACCGCGGGCGGTCTCCGTCTGCGCTCGAACTGTACGCTGTATCTTCGCAGTGGCGCGATCTTGAAGGGAACTCGTGAGATCGAGGATTATAAAATTCTTGAAGGCGATAGGATCGAGCCCGTAAACGAGGCATATAAAACCGACGTGCTCTGGACTCCTCCAAGAACGAGAACGACCTTCGATCACATCACCAAGGCGGCAGGCGCGTGGAACAATGCGCTCATTCGCATCCTTGATGCCCACGACGTGGCGATCATCGGTGAAGAGGGCTCTGTCATCGATGGCTCCGATCCATACGATCCCAAGGGAGAGGAATATTACAGAGGTCCCCACGGTATCGCTTATCACTATTCCAAAAATTTAAAATTTGAGGGATACACGATCAAAAATACGGGCAATTGGGCGCACATTGGCTACAAATCGCAGAATATCGAGTATAAAAATCTTGAAGTTTTGGGCGGACACGACGGCATCCACAATTCCTCCTGCGATCATTTCACAATTGAGGATTGCGGCTTCTACACGGGCGACGACTGTATCGCGGGCTTTGACAATTTTAACGTCAAGATCAGCAATTGCGTTATCAATTCCGCCTGTAGCGGCTTGCGCTTCGGCGGTACCGACGTGTTGATCGAAAAATGCCGCTTTTTCGGTCCCGCAAAATACTTCTTCCGCGGAAGTCTCTCCCTTGAAGATAAGATTGCGGGAAATCCTTGCCCAAAAACGGGAAGGACAAATATGCTTGCTCTGTTCACCTATTATTGCGACTTTACCCTTGACGTGCGTCGTATGCCTGGCAATATTGTTATCCGCGATTGCACCGTGGAGAATTGCGACAGATTTCTGCATTTCGACTTTACGGGAACTCACACGTGGCAAAAAAATAAGCCTCTGACAAGCGTTACCTTTGAGAATATCGAGGCGAAGGGAATCGCCATGCCCTTCAATGCCTACGGAGATCCGGAAAATCCTTTGACCTTAAAGCTAAAGAACTGCGGGATCGCCTTTTCCGCTCCCACCGATTGCGCAATACGCGGCGGCAATTTTGACCTTGTCAGCGTTGAAAGCTCGGTATTTGAGAACGTAGATGGCGCTTTGATCAAATGCTTCGGCAAAAAGGGCAAGATCGAGGCTGAAAACGTGTTGGGTGTCAAGAGAATTTGCGACGAGACGGACGAAAAGTTTGAGAGTAAAAGTATTTGAGCTGATATTCAAATTTTGATTTGTCGGGACGCGGGAGAGAGACGCGTGTTACTTTTCTTGAAAGAAAAGTAACCAAAAGAACTTTCACCCTATGATATTTGGAAGAGTAGCCGTTAAGTCTTAATAAAAGAGTGAGAATTTCATATAAAACAATACTGCTATCG
>JAFTRQ010000181.1 GCA_017462125.1 Clostridia bacterium
CAATCTAAAACTAAAAGAAATGAGGAAAAACAAAGATGATAACCAATTCAAACAAAAGAATCGAAACCACCGTTAATTATAATTTGGATATGTTCACCCCGATGAACAATCATCCGTTCCAAGTCCGAGATGACAGTGATATGCAGCAGCTTATGGAAAGTATTAAGGAATACGGAGTGATCGTGCCGATCCTTGTGCGCCCCAATCCTATTGAAGGTGGAGCGAAGTATGAGATCGTTTCAGGACACCGCAGATATGAAGCTTGCAAGCGTCTTGGTATTACAGACATTCCCGCTATTGTGCGTGACCTTACTGACGAAGAAGCCATTCTCACGATGGTCGATGCCAACCTTCAGCGCGAGAGAATCCTTCCGTCGGAGAAGGCGTTTGCCTATAAGATGAAGATGGACGTGCTACGCCATCAAGGTACTTCGTGCCAAGATGGCACGAAGCGTTCCGACGAGGCTCTTGCCGAAAACACTGACGATAGCGCACGTCAAATCCAAAGATATATCCGCTTGACCTACCTGATCCCCGAACTATTGAAGATGGTGGACGATGGCATCGTTCCGCTTACAGCAGGAGTGAACTACTCTTATATGCGCCAGTTTGAGCAGATGACTGTATGGATGATGCTTATGGACAAGTCTATGTCCATCACAACGGAAAAGGCAGAAGAAATGAAGAATGCGAGTAAGAAGGCTGAACTCACTGAAGAACAGATTCGCGGTTACTTCAAATGCAATGCTACCGAGCCGAAAGAAAAAGCTCCCAAGAAGCAGAGCGTGAAATTCGCTTTTGACGAGATCTCCGACTTTTTTCCCGATATGAAGCCTAAGGAGGTCAAAGACAAGATCATTGAAATCTTGTTTGCTTGGTACGATGCACAACAGAACGCCGTAATGTCGGAACCCACCGAACTTGACAATGTGATTATTAACGGAGGTGAATCTTATTGATTAAAGGAACTGACAGAAATATACCTCTTTCCGAGTTGCACCCTTTTAAGGATCACCCTTACAAGGTCGAGGACAATATGGAGATGGACGCTCTGTGTGAGAGCATAGGTAAAAGCGGATTGCTGTCTCCCATTATTGTCCGTCCGAGAGATGAGGGCGGTTATGAAATCATATCGGGGCATCGTCGCTTTAGAGCATATCAAAGACTCGGTATGACCGAGATTCCTTCCACCGTTTGCGAGATGACCGACGAGGAAGCAACCGTCGCTATGGTAGATGCCAACCTCCACCGCGATCATATACTTCCATCCGAAAAAGCCTTCGCTTACAAAATGAAGCTCGACGCCATCAAGCGCCAAGGCGAGCGCACCGATCTGACTTCTGCCCAACTTGGGCAGAGGTTGACCTCGGTGGAAAAGATTGCCGCGGAGAACGATGAAAGCAAGAGCCAAGTGCAGAGATATATAAGCCTCACACGACTTATCCCCGAACTGCTTCAAATGGTAGATGAGGGCAGGATCGCACTTACCCCAGCAGTGGAGCTTTCCAAGCTTCACCACCTCACCCAAAAGCTCATTTACGAAATCTGTGACATGGATGACCTCACACCGTCCTACTCACAGACCGTCCGTATGCGCAAACTCGCTGACGAGGGTGCACTC
>JAFTRQ010000182.1 GCA_017462125.1 Clostridia bacterium
CAAATACCGAGAGAATGAGGAGAAATAGCAGACCCACCGACAAACAAAAGTCGGTGGGTCATTTTTTTATTCAACTGCCGAAAATGTGTTGAAAAGTTCACGATATTATGATATAATAAGTAGAATGGGATAGGTATATCCCCACACCAATTTGACGAAAGGAGCGAAAGACCGAAATGCTGAAACGGATAGCCGCAATTTTGCTTTTGCTGACAATGGCATTCTCCATCGTTTCGTGCAAGGACGAAACGGACGAAATAAATACCGCTCCTTTACAAGAGCTAATGGCTACCACATACGAGGAAAGCGAATACACTCCGTCAACCTATAAGCAATACACGGAAGCTCTCGAAAATGCCCAAGAGTTTCTTGATAGCGAAAGCAAGACACAGTATGACTACAACACCGCATACCGGGAGTTAAAGGCAGCTATCACAATACTCGCCAAGAAACCCGACAAAACCGCACTTGCGGACAAGATAGCCGAAGCTGAAGAGTATGAAAAGAACCTTGACTCATACTACAACGCATCTACCGAAAAACTCGTTGCAGCCTTGGACACAGCCAAGAAATATCTCGCCGATGAGGATGCTACGCAAGGTTTGGTCGATTATGCCATTACAAGTTTGACCGAGGGCATTGAAAAGCTCGAAGTCAGAGCGGACAAAAGCGGTCTCGTAGAGCTTGTGAGTAGTGCAAACGCAATCGACAAGGAAGAATACATGAATACGGATTGGTCGAGTTTCGACACAGCCGTATCAAATGCAAACAAAATCATAGACAAGGAGTCTGCGACCGAGGTCGAAATAACCAACGCACAGACCGCCTTGACCGCCGCTATGGGGGACTTGGTGCGGAAACCCGATAAGACAGCACTACAAGCTCTGTACGACCAAGCGGTAGCCATAGATACGACCCTCTACTCCAAGGCTACGGTTGCCACCTTGGACTACGCAAAAGCGGTGGCTTGGGATGCACTCTACATTGCACAGGTAGATCAAACAAGAGTGGATGAGGTCGCTGCCGAATTAAGCTCGGCTATCAACGGCTTGCAAATCAAGGTTACGAAGACCTACAAAGTAACCTGTACAGCCACCATGATTTACAACAACAACGTAGGAGACCAATGGGGCTACTACACGACCATCAATGACTATGACTTCTCGAAGAAATATACCTTTGAGGAGGAGGTCGGAATCACGATACAAGCCGAGGCGAATGTTTACGAAAACGATGATGTCACCGATTGGGGGTCATTGTTCTTCGACTTGGTCATGACAGACGGATATACCACCTCGGTAGAAGTGGTAGTTCGAGAGAACCGAGGCACCTATGCGGGCAACAAAGCCAAGTGGAAAATGACCTATACGGTAACCGAGGTCATAGAGGAATAACATGATAAAAGAGCTAATGCACGACCCCATTTTTCTTGCGGGAAAGTCGGAGGTCGCTACGATAAATGACCTACCAATCGCCAAGGATTTGCTCGACACTCTAATGGCTCATAAAGAGACTTGTGTAGGGATGGCGGCGAACATGATTGGGGAGCGGAAATGCATCATTGCATTCGTCTGTGATGACGGAACTTACATGACAATGATGAACCACGAAATCATCAAAAAGGCGCTTCCATACGATACCGAGGAAGGCTGCCTTTCGCTCCTCGGTGGACCGCGTAAAAGCAAGCGGTACAAGACCATAAAAGTGCAATATCAAACCCTTGATATGAAGACACGAACCAAAACCTTTGAGGGGTGGACAGCACAGATAATTCAGCACGAAGTCGACCATTGCAACGGCATACTCATTTGAAAGTGAGACCTTTTGCTGTCTTGACCCACGTTGAAACTATTGTTTGTCTTTGCAAACAATAGTTTCAACAATGAATTGCAACCTAACGGTTGCGTGAATTGAGCACAAGTGCTCATGAATTGGCTTGCCATGAATTGCCCTGCGGGGCATTGGGGGTGCAATTCAATTCATGGAGGAGGCGAAACGCCGACGAGAAATCATGATGCGATAGCATCAATTCATGACACGAAGTGTCAAATCATCAAAAAACGAGGGCTTACGATGAAAGAAAATTTTTTAGTCGATTTATCAAAGCAATTCGCGGTTGATATCGTAAATCTTTGCACAGATATCAAAGAAAACAGAAAAAGCAATGTATTATTAAACCAAGTATTGCGTAGCGGTACAAGTATCGGTGCAAACATTCACGAAGCCAACTATGCTGCAAGTAAAGCAGATTTTGTCAATAAATTCCAAATTGCACTAAAAGAGTGTTACGAAACCGATTATTGGCTTGGATTGTTCAAAGATACGCGCATGATAACCGAAGAAGAATACAAGGATATGTTTGCAAAATGTAGTAAAATTCGAAAATTGCTCATTGCTTCCATCACCACCGCAAAAGGAACGGTTGAGGACAAAAGTGATTTTTGAGCAAAACTCAAAACTCTCATTTACAGCAGTAATTGTTAACATATCGAAAGGGGCAATCTTGATGAAAGCTAAAATGAAAATAAAATATAGAAAAGCTTGGTTGTTTATAATCGGTGTTACTTTACTGTTAGCATTACTCGTTGTAATGGCGGTAGCCTTTATTTCCGAGGAACATAACTACGGATTAGCGGTTTTATGCTTATTGCTTGGTGTCGTAATTCCTATTGCTATGTATTTCCGCTTTAATTATGGAATAACAATCAACGAAAAACGTGTAGTAGCGCGCAAATAAAAGTATTACGATATGACGATATAAGAAGTATTATTGTGAAATTCACTAATGAAAGCGTTGTAGCTTACATAAAGATGAAAAAACAACAAGAATACGTTTTTGTTTGGGACAGTGTTTTCTTGGGTACAAATGTGATCTTACCCCCAAAAACAAAATTAAGCTCTATGACAAATTTGTTGAAGATAGTATTGTGAGCTTGTCCCAGTACCCGAAGGTAAAAATTCAAAATTTTTATATACCTGGATCAAAATGAGACTTTTTGAACTTACCCCCATTTTTGACTTATTTTGAGACCTTTTGCATTCCCCACTCGTGTTGAATCTGTCATTTGCGTCAAACGACAAATTCAACATCCAAAGAATCGATAAAAAAGGAGCGGTAACGGGAGAGGAAAGACCGGACGGTCCATCCTGCATGGGAAAAGTGCCGGTAGGCGTAGCGAAGCTTGCCTGAAAATATGGAGAGCCGCTCATCGCGTTTTTCGGATGCGTGACCGAGGATGTCTGCGCGTGCAATGAGCAGGCATTGACATTTTTTCGATTCTGCCAAGTGTATACACGCAGGAAAAGGCAATGGACGTTGGCAACGCGTACCGCAATTTAAAAACAGATCTTCCGGTTGATCCGTTGCTTCGGTCAGCGGGAGTGACTCGCCAAAGGAGAAGAACATGAAAAAGAAAATCTGGAACGCCATATTGGAAGCGGTTGGAGAATTGATCCTAACCCTTCTATGTTTGGGAATCGGGATTCTCATTGTTAGTCTGTTTGGGGTGAATGTTGCTTTGGATGACGTGGACTATGATTTGCTCATTCTGCTTGGATGTGCCGTTTTTGTCGCAAGCTTTATAGCGGTCTATTTCTTTGTACAATGGATAAAAAAACGGTTCGAGAAGCGAAAAAACGAGGAGTGATCCGTCTTACTTCCTATATGACGTGCCCCTCATGATTAAAAATCAGAAAGGTGTTTTACTGACATGGAGTCATTTATATTTGCGGTCAACGCGGTGCTTCCCATCGTATTGATGGTAGCCATTGGCTACGGGATCAAGCGGATCGGGCTGATCAGCGAAGCAGTAGCAAAGGCATTGAACAAGTTAGTCTTCCGAGTTCTTTTGCCCTGTACGCTGTTTTTGAATGTCTATAAAATCGAGGATCCAGCCGCCATGGATCTCGGCTACATATATTATGCCATCGGTATTACCGTAGTGATGTTTCTGTTGGCGTTCCCTGCCGTTATGGCGGTGACAAAAGAATCCAATCAACGGGGTGTCCTGATTCAGGCGGTCTTTCGCTCGAATTTCGCCTTGATCGGAATTCCTCTCGCTACCTCTCTTTACGGCGAGGAGGGAAGCTTGATTGCCACCTTACTTTCCGCGTTCATTATTCCCATATTTAATGTTTTGGCAGTGATTTGTCTGACCGTATTTGGAGACGGTGGTAAGCCGAGCGTTAAGAAGATCCTTTTGGGAATTCTGAAAAATCCGCTGATCCAAAGCATTGCTCTGGGCGGTATATGCCTTGGTGCTCGCGCACTGTTTGGGTACTGGGGAATCGATTTCAGGCTTTCCGATATTACTCCTGTGTACTCGGTGGCGGAGCAGTTGTCCAAGACCGCTACCCCCATTGCTCTGTTGGTGTTGGGAGCGCAGTTTGAATTTTCGGCGGTTCCGGCACTGAAAAAGCAAATTTTATTCGGAACCGTTTTGCGAACCATTATTATGCCCGCCATAGCTCTTTCCGTCGCGTACCTGATGGGATGCTTCAGCGGCGCTCACTTCGCGGCATTTGTGGCACTGTTTGGTACGCCGGTTGCCGTTTCCAGCGTGCCTATGGCGCAGGAAATGGGAGCTGATGCCAGAGTCGCCGGACAACTCGTGGTCTGGACGACCCTTCTGTCCGGTTTTACCATTTTCCTAATATCTTTTGTTTTAAAAGCCCTCGGCGTATTTTCTTAAATTCGCGGAGCACGGGCTTGAAGAGTGAAATGATTCGAACGGGGGCTTCCCGCTGGATTTCATGATAAAAAACAGCAGTGTCGGATAGAGTTTCAGAAATTATCTCGAAGGGAGCGGAAGCACGCTTCGGGAACGACCTAATGCGGAGATGTACGTAAAGAATATGTGAGAGAAGAATATGAAAAAGAAAGCGTTTATATATGTGATCATTGCCGGGATTTTTTGGGGGAGCTCGGGAATTTTCGTTGGATTTCTCGCCCCCTATGGCTTCACCTCCTTACAAATGACGGCAGTTCGAGGGTTGGTCTCCTTCCTCTGCATGGCAATCTACGTGCTCTTGCGGAATCGAGGTCTGTGGCGCGTCAAGCTACCGGATCTGTTGTTGTTTCTCGGTGCCGGAGTGACGCTGTTTGGTACTGCCAGCGGCTATTATTCGTCCATGCAAATGACATCGGTTTCCACGGCGGTAACGCTGATGTACACCGCGCCCGTGTATGTGACGGTTGTTTCGGTTCTGTTTTTTGGAGAGCGTCTTTCAAAATTAAAAGTAGTTGCCATCGCTTGTATGCTCGTAGGATGCTGTTTCGTGTCCGGTGTCATCGGCGGACTGAAATTTGATCTGCTTGGAATATTGCTCGGCGTATTCTCCGGGATTTCCTATGCCGGATATAATATTTTTACGAAGATTTCCATGCGGCGCGGAAACTCACCGGTGACAGCAACCATGTACAGCTTTCTTTTTATGACCCTGGTCGCTCTTTTGGTTTGTAACCCGAAGGAAATCGTTACTTATACTGTCAAAGATCCTAACCTGCTTCTGCCCATGTTGATTGGTTTGGGAATCGTGACCGAGGTCGTTCCGTACCTCCTCTATACCCTGTCCTTGCGGGAGCTTCCCGCGGGAACTGCGTCAGCATTGGCAATCGTGGAGCCCTTGGCGGCAATGGTCTTTGGTGTGTTGATTTTTCATGAGGTGCCGGATGTCCCGTCGTTTGTGGGGATCGTTTTGATCCTTTTAGCGGTGATTCTGTTGGGAAGAGCGGAGGGAAAAGAATAAACGAAAGAAATCACGGGCGGATCCAATACCGTGCGCAATCAATTTGACGGATGTTATCATTCGGAGGAGGGGAAAATGAGTCAAAGGAAGAAAAGCGGCTCGGCAATTTTTATGTATTGTGTTATTGGTCTTACCTTGTTATTATCGGCAATGTGCTTTCTGCTATACTATGGGGGATGGATCAGACACGGGGTTGTTTTGTGGACAGGCATTACTGCTTTTACCGTTTTGTATCACTTCTGGCTGAGGATCATCATGGGGAATGTGACGAAGAAATTCAAGCTTCACTACTCCCAGTGGTGGTTTCATGAGCGGCGCTTTGAGAAAAAGCTTTATAAATTCCTACGAGTAAGACGATGGAAAGAAAAGGTACTTACCTACGATCCCGCCGCTTTTTCAGTGGAGAATCACTCTTTGGAGGAGATCGCCAATACCATGACAAAAGCAGAGACCGATCACTGGATCAACGAGCTGATCTCGGTGACTACGTTGTTCTTTGCCATTCCGTGGGGTGCTTTTTGGATTTTTCTAGCCACCGCGATCCTCGCCATGCTCTTTGACGCGCAATTCATCGTGGTTCAGCGATATAACCGCCCTGTGGTGCTGAGAGTCATAGAAAGAAAAAAGCAACGGGCATAAATCAGAATTACAAAAGGAGAACATATGAACATTCAAGACGGAATCAACGAACAACAGGAACAGATCCAATCTTTTTTAATGATTGGACAATCAAATATGGCGGGCAGAGGAGAATTTGGAGAGGTAGAGCCCATCCGCAACCGCCTCTGTTATATGCTTCGTATGGGACGTTGGCAGAGAATGCAGGAGCCCATCAACGTAGACCGAGGGATCTTTGAGGCTGCTATGCATAGTGGCATTGGTTTGGGTGCCAGCTTTGCCGACAAAGTGGCAAACACGACGCAAAGAAAGGTGGGACTGATCCCCTGTGCCGACGGAGGAACCAAACTGGGGCAGTGGATGCCGGGTGAGGTGCTGTACGACCATGCCCTGCTTATGACTCGGCTTGCTATACGTTCCTCGGTGTTGACGGGTATTTTGTGGCATCAGGGAGAGAGTGACTGCGACAGTGACACGGGTGTATTGTCGTACAAGGAAAAATTCATGACCATGATCACCTCTCTTCGGGCGGACCTTGGTGCTGAGGATGTTCCGGTGATCATAGGAGAGCTTTCCGAGAATCTTGCGGAGCGCTGGCAAATGGGAGATCGGCCCGCTCGGCTGAATCGGATCTTTCATGAGATCGCCGAAGAGCTTCCCTTGTGCGCTGTGGTCTCCGCTAAGGAGCTTACGTTGAAAAGCGATGGGCTACACTTTGACTCCGTGTCTCAGCGTGAGTTTGGAAAAAGATATAGCGAAGCGTATATTCAGTTGCTCCAAGACAAATGAAAGAGGAGGAACACCGTATGTTAACCAGAGAACAGATTCGGATCCGGGATCCCTTTATTCTTACGGATAAAGAGCGGGAATGCTATTATATGTACGGAACCACGGCGTTAGAGGCAGACTCTTTGCGCGCGGGAAATACGTTTTTGGTGTATAAGACTCATGATCTCGAGCATTTTGAGGAGCCGCGGGAGATCTTTCACGGAGGAAAGTGTGGATTCTGGGCAGATCGGGACTATTGGGCACCGGAGATTCATCTTTGGCGTGGGAAATATTACTTGTTCGGCAGCTTCAAGGCAGAGAACCGATGCCGTGCCACGCAGATTTTAGTGTGCGACACACCTGACGGGGAATTTGTGCCACTGACCGACCGTCCTGCTACGCCGGAGGGGTGGGAATGCTTGGACGGAACCTTTTGGGTAGAGCAGGGAATTCCCTATCTGATCTTTTCCCACGAATGGACGCAGATTTCTGACGGAGAAATCTGGGCGGTAGCGCTCACCGAGGATTTGACCGGGTGGGCAGGAGAGCCCTTTCTCCTCTTCCGTGCCTCGGATAATCCACACGTGACTGCCTTGAAGAAGCTTCCCGGCTGTTACGTTACCGACGGTCCCTTCCTGTTTCGCGAAGACGGAAAGCTTCGGATGATCTGGTCCAGCTTTTACGGGGAGCGATACCTGGTGCTGGAGGCAGAGAGTGACTCGCTTTCGGGGAAATGGGTACATGGGGGAAGCCGATTTGATTTTGATGGCGGTCACGCCATGCTCTTTGATCGCTTAGACGGCGAAAAAATGATCTCGCTCCATAAGCCGAATACGGCTGGGAACGAGAGAGCCTGTTTCTTCAAGTGGTAAAGGCATAAAACAAAGAAATGATTAGTGGTAAGAAAGAGGTTGTTATGATTCAGGATCTTCATTCCCATACGTATTATTCCTTTTGCGGACAGGATGTTCCGGAGGCGGTAGTAGAGGCGGCTATGGCGGGAGGTGTTCAGCTTCTTGGAATTACCGACCATTGCCATGGTGTTGGCTTTTGCCGAAAAGATGCCAGAAGAGCCCCGGAGGACATCATCCCCAACGTATACGGGGAGTACACGCTTCGCCGTTATTTTGACCATATCAATCTGATTCGGGAAAAATACGCGGATCGGATCCGCATTTTGCGGGGGATCGAGATCGCTACGGTCACAGAGCCGAAGAAATATGCCCTGCCCGAGGGGGAAGATATTTCCTTTTTTGATTACTGCCTCATTGAGCATTTGGATCAACCCGAGAAGTCCATTGCCAGGGGCGACCTGTTCGCCTTTGCTCAGCGATGTGGATGTCCTACGGTAGGGGTGGCACACACCGACCTGTTTGCCTTTATCAAGACTCTGGGAGAGGATCCTTCCGCCTACTTTCGCAGAATGGCAGAGAGAAATATCTTCTGGGAGTTGAACGTCAATCGGGACAGCACGCACCATTACCGGGAGCACGCTTATGTGAAGCGATTTTTTGAGAGTGAGGAGCAGCAGGACATTGTTCGGAGGGCGGGCGTTCGTCTTAGCGTCGGATTTGACGGTCACAAGGCGGAGGAATATGACGCGTGCCGGGTTGTCGACGCGTGCAGAAGACTGACCGATCTGGAAATCAAAATGGCGTTTGAGGAATAAGCTGGACGGTAAATCGAAAGAGGAGAAAGATGGATCAACGATTTGAAAGAGAAGCGTTGCTGATGGGGGAGGAAGCGGTGGAACGGCTTGCCGCCTCAAGGGTGGCACTGTTTGGTGTCGGCGGCGTGGGAAGCTACGCCGCGGAGGCGTTGGCTCGATGCGGCGTGGGCGCACTGGAGCTTATAGATAACGATGTGGTTTCGCGGAGTAATATCAACCGACAGCTTTGTGCTTTGGAGAGTACGGTAGGTTGTCCCAAGGTGGAGGTGGTTGCCGCACGGTTGCGGGATATCAATCCCAATATTCGGGTGACGGAGAGACGAGCCTTCGTTTTACCGGAAACGGTAGACGAATTTGATTTTACTGCTTATGATTACGTCATCGATGCCATAGACACAGTGTCGGGGAAGATTGCCATTGCCGTATCAGCGGTAGCGGCAGGGGTGCCCATGATCTCCTGTATGGGTACGGGAAACAAGTGGGATCCCACGGCATTTTGTGTTACCGACCTGGCAAAAACCAATACCTGTCCTCTGGCGCGAGTCATGCGGCGGGAATTAAAAAAACGTGGTATTCTGCATCTGCCGGTGATCTATTCCCAGGAGGAGGCGGCAAAGCCGATCTTGGCGGTAGTACCTGAGACGGGGAAAGCAGTGCCGGGCAGTCTTGCCTTTGTTCCTTCGGTGGCAGGACTCATTGCCGCCGGCGAGGCGGTCAAGACACTGATTAGCGGAGTTCCGAAAAAAGGAGAAGCGAATGAGTAAGATGATTTGGAGAGGGGGCGCGTTGACGGCACCGGTTCCTCCTTGTATGGTTACCTGCGGAAAGGGAGAGTCTGCCAATGTGCTGACGGTTGCCTGGACGGGAATTATTAACACCGTTCCTCCGAAAACCTATATTTCAGTTCGTCCCGGACGGTATTCCTACGGATTGATCCGGGAGTCGGGGGAGTTCGTGGTCAATCTGACTCCCGCGTCGCTCATTCGGGCGGCGGATTTCTGCGGCGTTCATACGGGAAGAAAGGTCAATAAATTCGAGAGATGCGGTCTGCATACGGTGGAAGCATCAGAGGTGTCCTGTCCGCTTTTGGCGGAAAGTCCTTTGTCCTTAGAGTGCCGTGTTACCGACGTGATCCCTCTGGGAAGCCACGATATGTTCTTGGCAGATATTGTGGCGGTAGACGTGGAGGAATCTCTGGTGGACGGGGCAGGGAAGCTTCACTTGGATCGGGCGAATCTTGCCGCCTTTGCTCACGGAGAGTATTTTGAGCTGGGCAAGAAGATCGGAACCTTTGGTTTTTCCGTAAAGAAGAAAAGGAAACGGTAAGAAAACAGCCGATGTATCATTTGCGATACATCGGCTGTTCTTATATAAACAAGGGAGCGGCGGGTTAAACCAACTCGTCAACACTTACGCCGAATATCTCGGCAAAAGCTTTCAGTTCAATATTGGTGACAAACCGTTTGCCACATTCTATTCTTTGAATCGCGTTTTTATCGACATCAATTCCAATTAGTTGCATTTTGTCCGCCAGAGCCCGTTGAGAAAGCTTGGAGGGATAGGCTAACCGAAGCTCGCGAATCTTCTCTCCGCAAAGATTGTTTCTTCCTTTGTTTTTGTTTTTAAACATATTTCTCTCCCTGTTTGACATTCAGTGATTGACAATACTTATTATACTGTGTTATGATACAAAGCATGACATTCACAGAATGTCATAAATTATAAAAACATCTTTTGGGAGGAACATCAAGATGGACGGAAAAATTGGGGTGATCAAAGAGATTGATCACTTGGGAAGATTGGTAATTCCAAAGGAATTCAGAGAATGGTTGATGTTAGAGAGGAAGGTTGAGGTGATATTAACAAAAGAAGGTGTACTTATCCGTAGTCCTGAATATGAGGTGCTCAAGGAAGACGAAAAAGGATTTCGATCAAAATAGAAAAGCGGAATCTGACGGTCAGACTCCGCTCTTGATTTCTATGCATCAATTACTCTCCGAAGGAAGCGTCAATGGAAAGGGATTCCAGAGCCTTCTCGTTGAAGTACTCCAAGGGATCTACGGGAAGATCACCCACGGTCATCTCAAAGTGCAGGTGAGGTTCCTCGGCAATCTCAATCATGGCACTCTCACCCACGGAGGCGAGAAGCTGTCCCGAACGAACCTTGATTCCCTCCGCCATGCCGTCAGGCAGCTCTTCAGCCAAATTCTTATAGATGGTCAGGCAGTTTCCGCTATGCTGTACAGCAATACAGTATCCCATCAGGGGATCCTTCCAGATCTTGGATACGGTACCGTCCGCCGCCGCGTAAACGGGGGCACTTGCTTCGGTTACAATGTCAACACCCAGGTGTACACGGTAATCATTCATGGTGGTAGAGTA
The DNA here is from genome assembly GCA_017462125.1 of Clostridia bacterium. The sequence continues at coordinate 11,186 of JAFTRQ010000182.1, forward strand.
CACCTGAAGGGTGGGATCATGCTTCTTGGACAGGGAGCCGCTTACCGGCAAAATAAAGGAGGGAAGCTTGTTCTCTACCTGAGAGGAGCCGGTGTCAACGGGGGGCTGCTCGGGTTCGGTGTCTGTAGGCTCGGAGGTGTCGATGGGTTCATCCACTACGGGCTCGGTCACGGGATTGGTGTCCACAGGGTCGGGGAGCTTGTTGTTTTTGGAACGGTTGGAGGCTACGGTAACTGAAATGACGATGCCCAGAGCGGCAACCACGATCACGGAGGTGATCAAAGCGGCACGGCTGATTTTAGTATTTTTGAAGGCTTCGCCGAATTTGGACTTCTTAGAATTTTCAGACATGATTTTAAACTCCTTTGCGTGATTTACTGTTTCTATTTTTGCCTGTTCTCCATGCTTTATTCACTTTTGAAAAATTTTTGGGCGTTTTTTCGATTTTTTTCAGAATTTTCTGGTTCAAAAATAAAACAATTGCGCTCAAAGGGAGTAAATCATAGGGAAGTTCTTGCATTTTGAAGTGGATTGTGATATGATAATGGTAGCATTTTTTTGGAAAGGACCGCTTAGGCGGTGTGAAGCACGTGCCCAATCAGCAAAACATGCAGGAAGAAGTAGATACCTTGGCTGCCGAATCGGAGAGCCCGTTGCGGGACGTTTCTATTGAGGAGTCTGCGGAGGATTTGAAGGAGTTGCCGGAAGAGGAGACACTCGCGGAGGAACTCACTTCGGAACAGATGGAAGAGGCAGATTTGCAGGAGGACGCAGCAGAGATCCTTTGGGAGCCTCCCGTGAAACGGAGGCGTTTTCGTCATATTGTAATTTTCACGGTCTCCATTTTACTGACGGTTGCCGCGTTGTTTGTCTTGGCAATGAAGCTTTCGGCACCGGAGCATGGTTCCCAGGAGGAGACGCGCAGGCGGGAATTTTTGGAGGGAGAAATTGTAGACACGTCTCGGGCGGAATATGGCTATGAGGAAATGAAATCTGATCTTTTTGCCCTTCAAGCCGCCTACCCCGATCTGCTTCGGGTGTCCTCAGCGGGGAAGTCTCTGGATGGCAGAGAGCTGTACTATGCCGACTTTGGCGTGCAGGATGCCGAAAAACAGATTTTTATTAGTGCCGGGATCCATGGCAGGGAATATCTTACGCCCCTTTTACTTATGAAAATGACCGAGTACTATTTGGTGAATTATAATACGGAGGATGAAACCGGGGTGGCATTTGCCGATCTTGCGGGGGATTATCGGATCCGAATAATACCTATGGTGAATCCGGACGGAATCATGATTAGCCAACAAGGACTATCCGCCGTTAAAAGCGAGAGTCTGAAAGAGCAGATTCGGTTGGTATATGAGTCGGATTGCAGTAAATACGAATCCTACCGTCGGTACGGTTCCTTGGAAGAATACTTGAAACATTGGAAAGCAAACGCCGCCGGCGTGGATCTGAATCGAAATTTTCCTATTGAGTATTGGGGGGAGATGCGAACTGGGGTGGGACAACCCAGTTCCCAAGCGTACAAGGGAAAATCGGCGGGATCTGAACCAGAGACCCAAGCCGTTATAAGCTTGGTGCGGGAGCTTTCGAATCCTGTCTGTGTGATCTCGATTCACTCTCAGGGTGAGATCTTGTATTGGAATTGCGGTCAAAGCGGAGAGTTGTTGGCAAGAAACGAGCGACTGAAGGAGGTACTTGTGGGGCTGACGGGGTACCGTTCTCAGAGTAGTTTTGAAAGCCCCGATGCCACCCTGGACGATTGGGCGGCACTGGAGCGTGGGATTCCCTCGGTGACTATCGAGACGGGAACGGGCAGTTGCCCCTTGCCCATTGAACAGTTTGCCGCGATTTGGGAACAGACGCGGAATCTGTGGCGGTGTCTTGTCACCTATGAGTCCTGAAAAGAAGAATTCCTTCCCAATGGATTAGAAGTGTCTTATAAATTTTTAGGGCGGATTGGTTTTGACGCATTGTTTTTGAAAATGTTCTTGACAATCCATTGGGAGCATGATATAATAAAAAAGATGTTGAGGTATTTTGCCTCGAGCCGAATGCCCTAACTCAAATTCATTTGCTACCACGATATGTGAGCCACTGCGAGTCTCTCTGTAGATAAACTGGATATTATGTACGGAGGTTTATTTCGTCTAAGGGTGAATGTTGCGATGCAGTCTTAAAAATATGCGTTACAATGTAACGGTCGTGCTGAGACAGTCTTGAAATTTCAGTCTGCCGCGCGATGATGCAAGAAAGAAACTCCCAAAAAGGTTCAAAACACGCCGTTTTCGGAACGGTAAAAAGCACGCGCAAAAGGATGTCTAACGATATCTCTAAAGAAGCGTGAACACTAAAAATCAAATATGTTGCAGTATGCATCAGGAGAGTTATTTCGCTTTACGGCGAAGATACCCACACCCTGCGCCTGACAAGCGAGCTTGTCGATCTTCGGGTGGGGTATGCGAAGCGAATTCGGCGAGTAGAAGCTTGACGAGCCACACTCTTAAGCTCCGTAGATATGATGCATGCTGTTGCATCATATCTACGGAGGGTTATCGAAGCGGTCATAACGAGGCGGTCTTGAAAACCCGCCCGTAGCAGTCCCCTTTGTCCCCTCAAAAAGCCTTATATTATAAGGGTTTTCGGCATTTTCTAAAACACAAAAATTTCATAGTTCTCTCGCGAAATTCTCTCCAAAATGCAGAGCATTTCGCAAAAGATAACCTACGGAGGGTTATCG
>JAFTRQ010000183.1 GCA_017462125.1 Clostridia bacterium
GGACGTGCAGCTACAAGAGGTTGCATGGCTTTGGAAGCCGTATATCCCCTTCGGGAAGATCACGATTATCCAAGGCGATCCCGGCGAAGGAAAAACAACGCTTGCATTACGAGTAGCGGCAGCCTGCTCCACAGGCACGGCTTTGCCCGGAATGGAAGAGTGAGAGCCATTCGATGTCATCTATCAGACCGCCGAGGACGGACTCGGAGATACGGTCAAGCCAAGACTCATCGAGGCAGGCGCGAATGAAAGCAGAATCCTCAATATCGTTGAGGACAATAAATCTCTTTCTCTGCTCGACGAGAGAATCGAAAAAGCCATCGTGCAGACAGGCGCGAGGTTGATGATTCTCGATCCAATGCAGGGATACCTCGGTGACAAGATCGATATGAACCGAGCAAATGAAATAAGAACGGTGCTGAAGAACGTGGCGGCGGTAGCGGAACGGACAGGCTGTGCTATTGTTCTCGTCGGGCATCTGAATAAGGCAAGCGGAATGAGCAGCGCCTACCGAGGACTCGGCTCGATAGACTTCCGCGCGGCGGCAAGGAGTGTTCTTCTCGTCGGGAGGTTACGCAAAGAGCCAACTGTGAGAGTTATCGTTCACGATAAATCTTCACTCGCTCCCGAAGGAAAATCTATGGCGTTCAATCTCGGCAACGATGCAGGCTTCTATTGGATCGACGGCTATGAGGACATATCCTCTGAGGATATCCTTTCAGGCTTCGGTGTCACAGCAGAAACCAAGACCGCTCAAGCCGAGGAACTAATACGCTCCGCCCTGGCAGACGGCAACGAGATACCCTGCGATGAGATATTCAGAACGGCAGAAAGAAAACAGATCTCACGCAGGACTGTGAACGAAGCCAAAAAGAATATCCCCGAAATCGTTACCAAGAAGGTCGGTGCGAAATGGATGTGGTCTATCCCGAAATGAAGATTGCAACATTGCAAGAGTGTTCGTATTGCATTGTTGAATGAATATGACAGATAAGAGCCTTCTGCATTGTTGCATTGTTCTTTTCTGCCGCAAAAAACGCTATCGACACAGGGCTTTTTGAAGAAGAAAAGGCTAGGCAAGGTATAAGCCCACCCCAAGCAAGAACGCCCCTCAGACCACGCCGTGTTCGGGCGGTTTCAGCCCCCAAAAGGCAGATAAACGGCACAGGCGAGCAACCGCACCGCAACAAAAGAAACCGCCCCGTGTGGCGAAATTTGCCCCCGTTTCCGCCGAGGAAACACAAAACCGAATACCGCAGGCAGCTACCGCCTCTGTACTCTCCTTTGGGGAGAGTGCGAGCATCGCATTCGACTGGTCACGGCAAAGCCGTGTCCTGCCTTCTGCTGCTTGGCGGGCGGAAGCCCTGCACCCACTTTTATAAAATCATCATCTATCAGGAGGACAATTATTGAAGGATAAGAAAATGAGCATTCGTATCAGCGAGGAAAACCTCGCCTTGATACACCAAAAAGCAACCAAAGCAAAACTGAATTTTACGGACTACGTCACCCGTTCCTGTCTCGGTAAACAGATCGTTGTTATCGACGGACTCGACGAGATACTCAAAGAACAAAAAGCCATAGGTAGAAATCTCAATCAGCTGACGCTCCTTGCCAATATGGGAAGAGTCAATGCGGTCAACCTCACAGCACTCACAAAACGCTATGCGGAGCTTAACGCAACGCTGACCGAGCTTCTCGAAAGGAAACGGTGGTCGGATGGCAACGGTTAATATTATGAAAAGCAAACGCTCACAGACGAGAGCCGGACTTGCGTTTACGCTCTCCTACTGTAAGCGTGATAAGAAAACCTTATACGAAGGTAGAAAGCTCGTATCAGGCATCAACTGTGTTCCCGAAAGCGTGTACCACGAGATGATGAACACCAAGATGCACTACGGCAAAACCGATGGCAGAATGTTCTATCATATCACGCAATCCTTTCACCCCGACGAGCCGATCACGCCCGAACTCGCCCACGAGATTGCCTTGCGGTTTGCTAAAGAAAACTTCGGTGACTACGAGGTACTCGTGGCAACGCATACCGACAAATCGCATATCCACTCACACTTCGTTGTCAATAGCGTGAGCTGTGAAACCGGATATAAGTATCACTCGGACAATGAAAATATAGAACGGCTGCGGCAGGCGTCGGACAGGCTGTGTCTTGAATATTCTCTCTCCGTCGTTGAGCCGAAGGCGAAAAGCAATAAGCAAATGTCGGCGCGAGAATATCACTCTGCTTCCCGTGGCGAGAGCTGGAAGATGCAGCTCATCGTTACGATTGAAGAAGCAATGAAATACGCTCGATCCGAAGAAGATTTTATTGCTCTGATGGAAGCCGAGGGCTACGAGGTCAAGTGGACGGACGAACGCAAGAACATCACCTACACCACACCCGACGGCAGAAAATGCCGCGACAGTAAACTACACGAAGAAAAATTCTTAAAGGAGAACATGGAATATGAATTCAGAATACGGAACGAGATCACCGAGCGAGCTGAAGGAAATGGCTCGCAGACAGATGAAGAAA
>JAFTRQ010000184.1 GCA_017462125.1 Clostridia bacterium
CTCAGTCTCAGTGGGCTCTTCAGTGGGCTCCTCTGTAGGCTCCTCGGTGGGTGCCTCAGTGGGCTCTTCTGTAGGCTCCTCAGTGGGTGCCTGTGTGGGTTCCTCTGTAGGCTCCTCGGTGGGCTCCTCAGTAGGCTTTTCTGTTGCCTGCTCTACAGGTGCATCTGTAGTAACAGTTGTATCGTCCTCAACGGGATCGCCGCATGCGAACAGCGAGAGAGCCATTGCGATCGATACGATGATAAGAGTCAGCTTAAACCATGTACTCTTTTTCATGTTGTGGATTCCTCCTAAAAAATATTTTGATAGATTAGAAGTGAAAAGCGCGCGTTCGCCCACATATCGGGATATGCGGAAAAACGCAAGCCTTCATCAAATATCTATTGATAATATAATACCACTTTTTTTGCGCTTTGTCAACCACGAAATGCAAAAATGATGTATCTTTGTGAAAAAAGGCAACGATGTAAAGCAATTTGCACAAAAAAACAAAGGTGGTTACACAAGGTGTCCGCATCGTGCGAATTTCCTTTTGCGAATTGGTAATTTGAATTGCGAGGTTTGTTGCCCGATTGTATCGTTTGGCGCTTGCTTTGCTCCGGAAATTGGATAATGGATCAGATAAACCGCGCGATCAAGCAAGTGTTCGGTCGGTAATTTTGGCGTCTTTAAATTTTGATAACGATAAAAATAAACAATACGTAGAAAAATCAACAATGAATAGAAATGTCGGGTGAAGCAAAGACAACGCGACGCGAAAGTGAAGCAAGGCATCCGATAATTTTCGGATGCCTTGAAAAACCGTTATTTTGTATACTCTTCCAATGCGTTAACGTCATTTTTGGAGAGCTTATAGCTGATATTATCGTCCTCGTAATAGTAGATCAGCAGAGAGCCGTATGGGGTCTCCTCGTAATTTTTATCTCCAACGTAATAGATGTCAACGTATATTGCCAACACGCTGTCATCGATCACAGCGTTGTCAAAAATGAATTTCCTGTAATTGTACAGCGTTTTTTGATAAGACACGGGGTCGCCCGTCGGGAAGAAGCGCTCGTAGCGCACAGCCTCGGGAGTTTTTCCGTCATTATCGTCGGGGTTGTCGGGAGTCAGATCGTACATAAACGTCAAGGTGACGTCGTAAAGGTCATCTTCGCGTGAGAGGTCGGGAATGATCTCTTTGATATGATTAAGCGGATTGGCTATATCAATCTCGCGAGCGGCCTCGATAGCTTCCGAATGAGTTTGGAAGCTATTGCCTTTGACCTCGTAATATTTGTAATCCTCGGCGGTATGCTTTACCGTGCTGTTGTTGTAGCGAAGCACAAACTGTATCTGGTCGGCTTCCTTGATGATACGTGTGCCGCCGTTGGCAAAATATCCGTAGTTTTTGTCACTCTCTTGCGTGTATTCGTTCTGATCCTGATAGTAGACCGTCAGCTTATCTCCGTATTCTTTGTATGCTTCGCAAAGCGTATCGTTTGGGGTGATCGTTTTCATAGGCTTGGGATCGATGTTCCTGTCGATGATGCGCCAAGCAATCAAGCAGACTACTCCGATTATGACGAGAGAGCACAGCCCCTTGAATATAAATCCCGCGATCCTCCAGCCGTATTTTCCGTGTGCCATAATTATCTATCCTTCAAATCGTATTTCAAGTCATATTCTTCAGCCTGTCCAGCGCATTTTGCAGAATGATCTGCGCTGACAGGGTGTCGATGACCTGCTTTCTTTTCTGACCTCTTGTGTCGGTCTCATTGAGATATCTTGACGCAGCCATGGTCGTCATTCTCTCGTCAAGCATAACGATGGGCAATGATGCCGTCGTTTCGTCCTCCGCGAGGATCTCACCCAGAATGCGGGCGAACTTTTCGGCGTGCTCCGCGCGAGGGCCGTGACTTCCGTCCATATTGATGGGAAGCCCCACAACCACTCCGCCCGTGATCTTTTCTTCCTTGATGATCTCGGCAATCTTCGCAGCAGTCCTCTGCATACCGCCCACGCTTATCTGATAGAGCCCCGTGGCAACTATCCGATTTTTGTCGCAGGTGGCAAGTCCGGTTCTTTTGTCGCCGAAGTCGACGCCGATGAGTCTGCCTTGGGTTTGTAATAATCGTTGCATTTTTACCTCTGTAAATTAATAAGTAACTAAGCTTTAAATTGCGATTTAGCGGTGAGGACGCGTGCCTCCGGTTAGCATTGCGCTTACGCGCAAGCTGGGCAAAAACTTTCTATGAACCACGAATTTTTTCAAAATTCGTGGTTGAAAAGGATAAAATGGCTACACAATAACTATATTTTGAAAGTTTTTGAAGTTCTTAGAAACTTTTTTCAAAAAGTTTCTAAGCCGCCGGAGGCACGTATCCCACTAACGAATCAAAATTTAAAATCGACGCTAGTGAGTTTAATAAGCAGCTTTATACTGTCGGGCTGATTTTTCGCCTCGTGCGCCGCCTTGTTGCGGTGGATCTCACCGCAGCCCGTGCATTTGTGGATGATGATATAGCCCTTTTTCGGGTCTGTTACCACCTTGACGGGCTCCATGGGAGCGCGGCACTCGCAAGCTCTGTCTCCCGGGTTGATGTCCACGTGGAGCGACCAAAGACAGAAGGGGCAGTGATTGCGCGAGGTATAGCCCAAGGGCTCCACTTCTTTGCCGCAGTGAGCGCAGATAAACCCGTTGTCGTTTTTCGAAAAGCGTTTCTGTTCCATATTATCTGATTTTTACAGTCTCACCGGGAGCGACCTTGACGTTCACGTTGCCCGAGGAGAACCAAACGGTCTGCGCCGTGGGGTTATAGACAACGTTGCCATTGGACGAGAACTGAAGCGCGCGATATGCCTCCACGTATTCGTAAACCTGCATATTGTTGGCGTACCAAACGTCGTCGCGGTTGCCGATAGCCTCTGCGAATTTTTCGATGACCTCCCAGTTGTTGTTGGTGTCAAACTCGTAGGTGTGACCCCAGAGATAGAAAAGTCTGGAATGGGGGTATCTGAAGGGCTCGTTGAGGAATGCGTCAACAAGCTGCATAAGCTCGGGCGCATTGTGATGGCAGGTTGTGGGCATACGAAGCCAATCTGTAGGAATATCAAATCTTTTTGTTGCGACAGTTGTGCGCGCGTAAAGAACACCGCAGTTGCGCAGGGTCTCAACGACCTGATCGCTCGTCGTTCCAAAGGGATAAGCATGACCCTTGATCACGTTACCGAACATCTCCTCAAGACATTTTCTGTCCTCGACGATCTCGTAAGCTACCATTTCGGAGGGGATCTTGTCAAGGAAGGGATGGCTGTAGCCGTGGGTGGCTACCTCGTGGCCATTCTCGATCGCCTTTGAATAGACCTCGATTGCCTCGCGGCGTGCCATTCTGCGGTGGATCTGACCCTCCGCGTAGCTTCTTTCGTCCTCCTCAAAGGAATAGCCGTTTATATTAAAGGTGCACTTGATGCCGTGTTTGTCAAGTGTTTCGATCATACGGATGTCCTGCTGAACGCCGTCGTCGTAGCTGAGAGTAAGTGCCTTCTTTTTTCCGTCGGGAAATTGCATGTAGTTCATCATAATAATTCATTTTCCTTTCAAAGTTCTATTTCAAGCATTCTCGCTTGGATATCCTCGGTAAAGCTTATGCAAAGATTGCCGCCTTCGAGCTTGTATTCAATTGCGCTGCAGGTGGGATAAGCAACCTTTGCGGACTTTGGGGTAATGCCGTCAAGCGGGATTCGGACCATTCGCTCGCCGCCAAGATTCCAAACCGCAAGATAAAGCTTATCTTCGCAGAGAAGTCCCGATGCCACAAGCTTTTTGCCGAAATTGGTAAAGCCTATGGGCATATAGGGAAGAGCGGTCTTCTTTGCCTCGCGGATCGAGTTGTAATAGTCCACGCCTTCCTTGACGAGGGCAAATTTTTCTGCGTTCAAAAGCTCCAAGTGACTTGCAAGATGCATTCTGCCGAGGAAGCTGTTGATCATATTCATAATGATCTGCTCGTCGGAAACGTTTGCGTTGACCCACTCGCTCGTTGCGACAAAACCGTTTACCCAAGAATCAATGGGGTAGCTCCATACCGCCGCCTGCTCGGGATTGATCGCCGAGAGGATGTTGCCCGCGATATAGGGGTATTTTTTATAGTTGACCTGATCTGAGGTGGAGACGATAGAGAAGTGAGACATCGTTTCGTAGTCCATTCTCATTCCACCCGAGGAGCAGGTCTCAAAAAGCACGTTCGGGAACCGAGAGCGAATGCTGTCGATCCATTCAAGATAAGCTCTCGCCGCGCTTTCCAGTCCCTCGCCGGGAGTGAGAGCGTCAACGTCGGTGCCGACAGCCACGTCCTGATTGTAGTCCATTTTGATGTATTCCGCGCCAAGGTCTTCGACCATATAGCGGATCGATTCGGTCAGATATGCGATCACCTTGGGGTGACGGAAATCTACGAAGCGGCGGTTGTGGATAACAATGGGCCTACCGTGACGGCAAAGGAAGCAGGTGTCGTCGTTATAATAGTCGATGATAGCCGATTTCCAACCCACACTCTCGGGCTCGATCCAAAGTCCGGGCTTCATACCAAGGGATTTGATGTAATCCAAGGTTGCCTTGACTCCGTGTGGAAATCGCGCCTTGCTTTCTCTCCAGCCGCCCACGTAGTGATAGATAATATCGGGGGAGCACTCATCGTGCCAGCCGCAGTCGATCACATAGTATTCGACGCCTGTTTTCGCTACCACGGGCGCGTATTTTTTTACGTTTTCCTCGCAGGGGCCGTCCCAGGAGAGGTGCATATATTCGTTAAAAATTGTGGGAAGGCTTTCGTCGGCTACGCATCTGCCCGCGAAATGGCGGCGGTGCTTGGTCATCTCGCCGAGGGCCTCGTTCATAGTTTTACCGAAAGACAGGGAAACGCTGACGGTTTCGTAAACCTCACCGGGGATCAGCTCCTTGCTCCAACCGCCGTTTGTAGCGTTTGCGCCGCCCATATAGAGGTAATAGCAACCGGGAACAGCGCCTATTTCATAGTACCAGGAGTTGTTGCACTCGATCTGGAACATACAAAGCTCATTCTTAGTCTTGTCGTGAATGATACCCTGCGGCAGAGCCTCCTTTGTTGACCAGCTGCCTACGTTTAGGAAGGAGAGCTTCTTTTGATTCTGGGGAGAATCGGGGAAAAATCCGAGATGCGCAAAGGAGTCCGTAATGGGCTGACACTCGGCGTGATGGCTTTGAGTAAAGCGGGTAAAGTCGATCTGCTCGCTCTCCAAAGTCGAGCCTATGCCGTGAAGCACGAAGGACGAGACCTCTTCAAGGACGAAGGGGGCATCCGAGATGTTTTCAACGAAGGTTTTGACCCTTACGGCATCGCAATCACCGTAATTTGTGAAAACGGTAGTGACACGGACAAGCTCGCTTTCCTGAACGACGGTTAGCTTGCCGTCCGTCTCGTTGTGCGATATATATTTCAGCTTTTCCCCCTCGGAGGAATAGACCATTTTAACGCCCATGTGGCTTATTTTGTTCTCGCCCGCGATCTGAACCTCGATAAAGGAACGATGAGTGACTTGATTAAAGCTTCCAATCCTTGTTAAAAAGATCTGACCGTTAAGTATTTCAAAAGTAAGATTTGTAAAGTTAAATTCCATAGTGAGAAGTACCTTCCGGAAGAAATTGGCGATTCATACAAAGCACCAATTATATAATACAATAAAAGTGCCGATTTGTCAATAAAATCGGGAGTTTTTCACGGATTTTTAACGAATTTATCAAAATAAATTTGCTTTGTCTATTGAAATGATTTTTCTCTTGTGGTAAAATGATTTTGAGCAAAAATACTCTCCCGAAAGGACATTCTGAAATGAAAAAACTGAATTTCAACAAAAATTGGCAGTTCAAGCTTGAAAATGAGCTTGAAAGCTTTAACGCCTTTGGTATTCGCAAGTATAACGGAGCGGTTGGTGCGCCCGATAGATTTTTAAAGTATAATAACTGGCAAAATATTGACCTGCCCCACGATTGGGCGGTATCGTTGCAAAAAACGCTTGACGCAAATGCCTTTGCGGGCGGCTTCCCCAACTCTCACGAGGAAAGAGCCCGTACCATGTGCCGCAGTAACGCCGAGGAGGTATTTGATATCGGTTGGTATAGAAAAGAATTCCTTCTTGGTGAGGAGTATGCCGACAAGCGCATATTTATTGAGTTCGAGGGCATCTTCCGCGACGCTGTCATCTGGGTCAACGGCACCTATATGACGAGACATACCAGCGGATATACCTCGCTGATCTTCGAGATCACTGACCACGTCCGCATACACGAGGAAAATTCCATAGCCGTCAGAGTTGACAGCTCTCAGGTCGAGGGCTGGTGGTATGAGGGTGCGGGAATTTACAGAAACGTCAATCTGTGGGTGGCGGAGAGCGTGTATTTCAAGCCTCGCAAGACCTTTGCCCGTACCGATATGTATGGTAATGTCAATGCCGACGCGGTTTTGGTCAACGATACCGCCGAGAAGGTCGAAAAGACCGTTATAGCGCAGATGGTAAACAAAAACGGCAAAATAGTTGCCGAAAAGAGTCTGAACGTTGCAGTAGAAGCTTACGAAGAAAGCTTTTTTAATGTAAAAATGAAGGTCGAAAGCCCCGCTCTCTGGAGCGTTGACGATCCTAACCTCTACACCTTCCGTTTAACGGTTGACGGCGAGACAGAGGACACTGTTGTGGGCTTCAGAAGCTTCACCTTTGATGCGGACAAGGGCTTTTTCCTCAACGGAAAGCATATAAAGCTTCGCGGTGCCTGCGTTCACCACGACCTTGGCGGCGTTGGAGTTGCGCTTACCGATAATCTCAACCGCTACAAGATACAGAGGCTGAAGGAAATGGGCGTGAATGCCTACCGTTGCTCCCATAACGCTCCCTCGCCGGCACTACTCAAGGCCTGTGATGAGCTTGGTATGCTTATTATGGATGAGACCAGAATGTTCGGAAACTCCCCCGAAGCGACCGAGCAGCTGACAAGCCTTATCGAACGCGACAGAAACCATGCCTGCGTCTTTATCTGGTCGGTGGGCAACGAGGAATTTGACGTTCAGGATCTCGATTGGGGTCGCAGACTTGCCGAGAAGGCGGTACGTATATGCAAAAAGCTTGATGATACCAGACTTACCGTATACGGCGGCAACAACGGTGCCAATTTCGTGGGGGCTAACGGAGCTACCGACGTCAGAGGAATCAATTACATACACAACGGACAATCTTCTTGGGTCGATAAATATCATGTCGACCACCCCGAGCAGCCGATCATCGGAAGCGAGGAGAGCAGCTTCGTTCTCTCCCGCGGAGGAATGAAAAACGATCTCGCAAACGGTATCATTGACGCTACGGGCAACGTGACTATGCCTTGGGGCTCGTCTTTAAAGGGCTGGACAAAGTTCTTTGAGGAGAGAGATTTTCTCCTCGGCGGTTTTATGTGGACGGGCTTTGACTACCGTGGCGAGCCGAACCCATTCTATCAGCGAAACGTTGTGTCCTCTTTTGGAGTTATTGACCTCTGCGGAATGGAAAAGCCGCCCTTCTACTACCACAAGGCTTGGTGGACGGATGAAACGGTTCTGAAAATTCTCCCCGGTTGGAATCACGACGTAGTGGGCGAGGTTATCACGGTCTGCGTTTACACAAACTGCGAGCAGATTAAGCTGACCTTAAACGGCAGAGTGATCGCCGAGCAAAAGGTTGAAAGATTCGACGCTCCCGTGTTTGAGATCGCTTACGAGCCCGGTGAGCTTGTTGCAGAGGGTGTCAAGGACGGTAAGGTCTATATCGACCGAGTGGAGACCTCGGGCAAGACCGAAAGTATTAAGGTCGAGCGAGCTCTTGCCGCTGAAAGTGATGAAGATACCGAAATCTATGAGCTTATCGGCGTTGACGGAGAGGGAAGATTCAACCCTGCGGCATCCGAGAAAATGGCGCTTACAGTTACGGGCGGAAAGATTGTGGGTGTTGGCAACGGAGACCCCGCGTGCCTTGATCTTGAACAGTTTTTGCCGCGAGAGGAAAGCTTTGGTATCACCGCACTTGAGTGCGATGGCAGGACTATTCCTCTGCCCGAAAAGGAAGGTAACGTGCGAAGCAAGAGATACGATTGGCTCTTGCCGAAAAAGAAGGACGAGGGATATGAGGATGATTACCGCATAGTCGCTATGTACTCCTATAGCGCGGAAAAGCCTCAGACCAAAACCTATACCGCTACCGTTCGTGGCGCCGAGGGCTATGAATACATCGAATTTGAGCGACTTGGAGGAAATACCGAGGTCTATCTTAACGGTGTGAAGCTTGGCGACAACTTCACCCACCGTATGCCCCGTTGCTCCCTCGATTGTCACAACCGCCCCTACAGATTTTACTGTGATTTTGCAGAGATCAATGAATTGAAGCTGGTATATACCTACACTGAAGCCGATCAGCCTGCCGCTTCGGGTTACGTAAAGATCGGTAAGACCGTTGAATCCGACGCAAGCGTCAGACTCCACTACGGACGCGCCCGCGTATTCGTCAAAGCAGATAAGAACGCCGAAATCAAGATAGAAGCGAAGATAATCAAATAAAACGCAAAAAAACCTGCCTTTTGGCAGGTTTTTTGGGTATATTAGTCCTTTTTCAAAGACTTTTTCGTTCCGTCGGGGTACTGGATCACGGTGTTATCCAACTGTCCGCGGAAATTTTTGCGAAATTCAGCGATGAACTCTGCGCGAAGTCTGTCTCTGTCGGCGAGCTCCTCGGGAGTGAGGGTTTCGCCGGCTTTGATTCTTCTTGCATACTCGTTGAGCTTTTTTGTTCTTTCGGATACTATTTCTTCTGACATATCTTAACCTCTTATATTAAGTCCCAGCTTGAAGGAAAGATCCTTGATGATCTTGTTCGATACCTTGTCGGCTTCTTCAACTGTAAGAGTTCTGTCGGAGGCACGGAGTATTACGCGGAACGCAACGCTCTTCTTGCCCTCTCCGATCTTCTCTCCACGGAAGATATCAAAGAGCTTGATATCCTCGAGAAGCTTGCCGGATGCCTTTGCCATAACCTCCTCGATGGTTCCAACCTCGACCTCTTCGTCGCAAACGAAGGAGAAGTCACGGGAAACTGCGGGGAACTTGGGCAGAGGCTTGTAGTCGATGGTCATATCGGCTGCGTCAAAGATTGCATCGAAGGAAAGCTCTGCGGCATAGACGGGAATACTTACGTCATAATTCTTTGCGGTGAGGGGATGGATCTGACCGAAGATGCCAAGCTCCTTGCCATCGGCGGTTACGATCTTCGCGCATCTGCCGGGATGGTATGCCTTATCGTCGGAGAATGCAACGAACTTTGCTTTTTCGATGCCCGCAGACTCGAGAAGATTCTCAATAACGCCCTTAAGGGAGTAGAAATCTTCATTCTTGCCGTAAGCTGCAAGGGTAATGACCTTGTTCTCGTCGGGAAGAACGTTGTCGCCCTCGTTGGGAATATATACAGTTGCCATTTCGAAGAGGCGAACGTCTTCGTTGGAGAAGTTGATATTTCGCGCAACAACCTCCATCATAGAGGGAAGGGCTGTGGTTCTCATTACGCTTGTATCTTCACCGAGGGGATTGCTGATGACAACGCTATTGCGAAGCTTGCTGTCCTCGGGCATTCTGATCTTGTCGTAATACTTGGGAGAGATGAAGGAGAAGGTTTGGATCTGGTCAAATCCCATACCGTAGAACAGGTGCTCGCAGTCAACCTCATACTGCTGCTTGGGAGTTCTGCCGCCCTGAGTGGTCTCTGCATAGATGCAGGTAGACTTGATCTTGTTATAGCCGTAGATACGGATGATCTCCTCTGCGATATCCTGCATACAGGTAAGGTCTGCGCGGAAGGAGGGAACGATGATGCTGTCACCCTCAATCTTGCACTCGAGACGCTCGAGAACGTCCACCATATATTCACGGGTAAGGTCGACACCGAGGAATTTGTTGATCTTTTCCACCTCAAGAGGAAGGACAACTGCCTCAGGCTTTGTGGGATAAACGTCGATCAGACCGTCAACCACGTCGCCGGCGCCAAGCATCTGAACCATTTCGCAAGCGCGGAGCAGACCTGCCATACAGTTTTCGGGGTCAAGACCCTTCTCAAAACGGGAGGAGGATTCTGTTCTCATGCCGTTCTTCTTCGCGGTAACACGAACAGAGGGGCCGGAGAAGCAAGCGGACTCGAATACAACGGTGGTTGTGGAATCCTTGATCTCGCTGTTAGCTCCACCCATAACGCCTGCAAGTGCGCAGGGCTTCTTTTCGTCGCAGATAGCGAGCATCGTGGAGTCGAGCACGTGATCCTTGTCGTCGAGAGACTTGAAGAGCTCGCCGTCAGCCGCTCTTCTTACGTTGATAGCCGATCCGTCCAGCATTGCGTAGTCGAATGCGTGCATAGGCTGACCGTATTCAAGCATTACGTAGTTTGTAATGTCAACGATATTGTTGATGGGACGAACGCCTGCGGCACGGAGTCTCATTCTGAGCCAGAGAGGCGAGGGTGCGATCTTAACGTTCTTTACAACCTTTGCCGCATAGCGGAAGCAGAGGTCAGGATCGCTGATCTTGACAGACAGATAGTTCTCAATCTTGTCGCCATCATTCATATCCTTAACAACAGGTGCGGGGATATTGAGAGGCTTATCAAAGCTTATAGCCGTCTCGCGAGCAAGACCGATCACGGAGAGACAGTCGGGGCGGTTGGAGGTGATCTCAAACTCAACAACTGTGTCGTCGAGAAGGAGCGCTTCCTTGATGTCCATACCGACCTTGTCCTCAAAATCCTTGCCGAGAATGAGGATTCCGTCCTCAATGGCCTCGGGCATATCGTGAAGAGTAAGATTCAATTCGGAAATAGAGCAGAGCATACCGTTGGATTCAACACCGCGGAGCTTGCCTGCCTTGATTGTGACGTCACCGGGGAGGTGAGCAACGGGAATAGCCGCAGGAACAATGTCACCCTCGTGTACGTTCTGCGCGCCGGTAACGATCTGTGTTACCTCACTGCCGATGTCTACCTGGCAGATCCAGAGATGGTCGGAGTCGGGATGACGCTCCATTTTAACGACCTTTGCAACGATAACGTTGGAAATATCCTCGCCGAGAACCTCGTAGCCCTCAACCTTGCTTCCTGTGTCGGTCATTCTGTCGCAGTATTCCTTGGTGGAAATACCGTCTGTATTTGTGAAATCGTGAAGCCATTTAAGTGAAAGATTCATAATTCAGTATCTCCTTTCTCAGAACTGCTCAATGAAGCGAACGTCATTCTCGTAGAAATGACGGATGTCGTCAACGTGATACTTCAGCATTGCAATACGCTCAACGCCCATACCGAAAGCAAAGCCGCTGTATACCTCGGGGTCGATGCCGCAGTTGCGAAGCACGTTGGGATGAACCATACCTGCGCCGAGGATCTCGATCCAACCCTCGCCCTTGCAAAGTCTGCAACCCTTACCGCCGCACATAAAGCAGGAGATATCAACCTCGGCAGAGGGCTCTGTGAAGGGGAAGTGGTGGGGACGGAAGCGAACCTTGGTCTCCTCGCCGAATTCCTGTCTTGCGAAGGTTTCAAGCATACCCTTCAGGTCACCCATAGTGATGCCCTTGTCAACTACAAGTCCCTCCATCTGATGGAAGAGGGGGCTGTGGGTGGCGTCCATAGCGTCACTTCTGTAAACGCGGCCGGGGGAGATGATGCGGATCGGAGGCTTTTGTACCTCCATAGTTCTCGCCTGAACGGGAGAGGTCTGGGAGCGGAGCAGGATCTTGTCGGTGATGTAGAAGGTGTCCTGTGTATCGCGCGCGGGGTGATTCTCGGGAATATTGAGTGCCTGGAAGTTGTAGTAATCGTATTCAACCTCGGGACCCTCAGCAATAGAGAAGCCCATGCCGATAAAGATCTCTTCCATATCTCTCTGCACGAGAGTAAGAGGATGACGGTGACCAACCTTGCTCTTCTTACCGGGAACGGTAACGTCCAGCTTTTCAGCTGCGAGCTTTGCGTCAAGCGCGGCATCGGCAAGAACAGCCTTCTTTGCGGTGATAGCAGACTCGATTTCGGCTCTGACCTCGTTTGCGATCTGACCGACTACGGGCCTTTCCTCGGCGGACAGCTGTCCCATTCCGCGGAGAACCGCGGTAAGCTCACCCTTTTTTCCGAGATACTTGATGCGCAATGCTTCAAGAGCCGCGTCATCGGTCTCGGGAGAGGCGATGGCTGCAAGAGCCTCCGCTTTGATTCGATTCAAAGTTTCTTTCATTTTAATTTCCTTTCTTTTTTGGAACCCTTTT
Organism: Clostridia bacterium; assembly: GCA_017462125.1. The sequence continues at coordinate 12,324 of JAFTRQ010000184.1, forward strand.
TGGGAAAAGGGATTCCAAACCTCCCAAAAACTCCGAAAAAGGATTTTTGGAGGAGTGTATTGATAAATTTATTTTTTCTTTGATTTGTGATGAATAAACCGTCAGTTGGTGAAAATTGTTTTGTTTAAAGCTTTGGGAATTCTTAAAACCTTTTCTCGAAAAGGCTTTAAACCGCCGAGGCAAATAAAAAAGTCCCAATTCTCTCTTGAGAATTGGGACGGAAAAGCATAATTTTCCGCGGTACCACCCGCATTTTGGCTTTGCACAAACAAAGCCAACACTTTGTCGACCTGTAACGGTGTCTGCCGTGTCCGACTAATTGCAATCGCTTTGATCGAACAAGCTCCGAAGGGAAATGCCGCATCCTCGCATATATCCGCTCACACCGCACGCGGACTCTCTGAAATATGACTTGAAGACAGGCTGACTTCATCATAGCCTTTACTTTTTACATTACATATTATTATACCACGCTTTTTTTGTTTACGCAAGTGGACAAATTGTGAAAAATATTACACGGCACGAACGCGATATTGTGCATATGTCACAATTAAAAGACGTTGTACTTGATAAGCAGGAAAACGATAACTGCGTGTACGGCAATGATCAGCGGAATGCCGAGCATAAACTTCAGATGCTTGGTTTTATGACGGGTGAGAAGCATTGTAAGATACATTGCTACACCGCCGCCGAGAGCCGAGAGGATCAGCAAGGATTTTTCGGGCGTGCGAAGCTCAACGCGATTTAACTTGGAAATCTTCTTGTCGTACAGGCATACGATGATCGAGATGAGCGAAATTACCGCGACGTAGGCGATAAGTATTGTTAAAACCAGGTTGTTTGCAATAAACTCGGGCATAGTGGTTCTCCTTATTTTAGGAAAGTTTTTGCAGATAGGGGTTCGGGGGAAGAAACTTTTTCAAAAAGTTTCTTCCCCCGAAAGCTATCTTATCTTATTTCTTAGGGAAGCTGTCCTTCAGACCGACAACACGGTTGAAGGTGTTTTCATTCTTTGTATCCTTGCAGAAGTAACCAACGCGGACGAATTGGAACTTGTCACCGGGGCGCGCGTCGGCAAGACAGGGCTCTACCATAGCACCCTCAAGCTTTGTGAGAGATTCATCATTGAGGAAATCAAGGTAGGTTTTGCCCTCGGGAACGTCTGCGGTATTCTCGATATTAAAGAGACGGTCGTAGAGCATCAGCGTTGCGGGCTGTGCGTACTTGGCAGAGAGCCAATGGATCGTGCCCTTGATCTTTCTTCCGTCTGCGGGCATGCCGTTGCCGGTCTCAAGGTCGGCTGTTGCGTGGATGCACTTGATGCTGCCGTCCTCGTTCTTTTCAATTCCGGCATACTTGATGATATAACCGCCCATCAAACGAACCTCGCCGTCGGGCTTGAGGCGGAAGAACTTAGGAGGCGGAACCTCAGCGAAATCGTCTGCGTCGATGTAGACCTCGCGGGTCATAGGTACCTCACGGGTGCCAAGCTCAGGCTTCTGAGGATGATTGGAGACGGTGATCATTTCTTCCTTGTCCTCGGGATAGTTGTCGATAACTACCTTAATGGGACAAGCGATTCCGATGCGGCGGAGAGCGTTTTCGTTCAGGTCATCACGAACGCAAGCCTCAAGCTGACGAACGTCAACCGTGTGGTCGGTGTTGGTAACACCTGCCTCACGAACGAAGGTGAAGAGTGCGTTAGGTGTATAACCGCGACGGCGCAGACCGCAAAGGGTAGGCAGACGGGGATCGTCCCAGCCGTCAACGTGACCTTCCTCAACAAGCTGACGGAGATAGCGCTTGGACATCACGGTGTAGGTGATGTTCATACGGCCGAACTCCCACTGATGGGGCTTCTGCTCGAAACCGATCTTTTCAACCACCCAATCGTAGAGAGGACGGTGATTTCTGAATTCGCTGGAGCAGAGGGAGTGCGTGATGCCCTCAAGAGCATCCTGAATGGGGTGCGCGAAGTCGTACATAGGATAAACGCACCATTCGTCACCCTGACGGTGATGGTGAATATGCTTGATTCTGTAGATAACGGGGTCACGGAGATAAGGGTTGTCGTTTGAGGGGTCGATTTTCGCGCGGAGAGTGCGCGCTCCGTCCTCGAATTCACCGTTCTTCATTCTCTCGAAGAGCTCGAGATTTTCTTCAACGGTTCTGTTTCTGTAGGGAGACTCCTTGGAAGCAACAGCTCTGTCGGTGCCCTTGTAGTCGGCAAGATCGTCCTTGGAGAGGTCGCAGACGTAAGCGTCGCCCTGCTTAATGAGCTGAACCGCAAATTCGTAGCACTTGCCAAAATAGTCGGAGCCGTAGAATACGCCGCCTGTAGGAGTAGCGCCAAGCCACTCAAGGTCCTCGCGGATCGAACGGACGAACTCGTCACTTTCCTTGGCGGGGTTGGTGTCATCATAGCGGAGGTTAAAGAGACCGTTGTACTTATTTGCAACGTCCGTGTTGATGCAGATCGCCTTTACCGAACCGATATGAAGATAACCGTTAGGCTCGGGAGGAAAACGGGTGTGGATCTTCAGTCCCGGATTTGTCGTAAGATCTGCGTCTATAATTTCGTGTATAAAATTGCTGTTTGTGTTTTCCATTGATATACCTCTTATTATCTGAGCGATTCTATCATTTTATTGATTCTTGCGACCGTCTTTTCCTTACCGATGATCTGCATTACGGTGTAGAGGTCGGGAGCGTTCTGCTTGCCTGTTACCGCAACTCTGATGAACATACTGATGTCGGCAACGCTGCCCTTGAACGCAGCAGGATCTGCCTTGTATGCCTTCATATCCGATGCGAATCCAAGAGAATCCGCGATTGCCTTGACCTTATCGAACCAAGTGTTCATGTCGTCGGCATAATCATAGGTCTCGCAGAACTTTTCAAGTGTTGCGATGATATCCGCCTTGTCGAAATTCTCGGGATAGCCTTCTTCAACCGTGAAGAATTCGTCATAGAAGAATCCCATATAAGGCTTTGCGTCTGCCCAAGTAGCAAGGTCCTTACGGGGCTTCTTGCCGCCACGGCCGATCGCAAATATCTTCTCGGCAAATTCTTTGTCTCTCGCCAGACAAGCTCCGAACTCGGGATCAAACTGAAGTGCCCAATCGGTAATCTTTTCGGTTACCTGCTCGGCGGTCATACGGGAGATGATATTCTTGGAAACGTCGTTCAGCTTGCCGAAATCAAAGAGGCAGCCTGACGTCGACATCTTTTTGATGTTGAAGGGAAATTCGGTGTAGGGCTTGTCAGCGTTCTGCATATGCCACTCCTCGTAGTTGGAGTTGAGCAGAGTCATAATGTACTCGCAAACCGCCTCGGGACAGTAACCCATACGGGTATAGTCATCCATATTCGCGCCCATATCGCGCTTGGAGAGCTTCTTCTTGTTGCCTTCCTCGTCAAGTCTCATGATCTGCGCGATGTGCAGATACTTGGGAAGCTTGAAGCCGAGAGCAGAGAAGAGCTGAATGTGCTTCGCCAAGCTGGGGAGCCACTCCTCGCCGCGGATAACGTGAGTAGTGCCCATCAGATGGTCGTCCACCGCGTGAGCGAAGTGATAGGTGGGGATTCCGTCAGATTTCAGAAGCACGAAGTCCTCGTCGTTTTCGGGAATCTCAAGATTGCCCTTTACAAGGTCGGTAAATTTGGTCTTCTTTTCGGGGTCGCCGTTGGCAAGGATACGAAGCACGAAGGGGTGTCCCTGTGCAAGATGCTCCTCAACCTCTTCCATAGTAAACTCACGGCCTGCAAGCATAGCGGCTTTCTTTGCCTCAGCCTCAGCCTGCCAGTCTGTGTTCTTGATTTCTTCCTTTTTATTTACCGCCTGAAGCTCGTCAAGCTCCTCCTCGGTGGTAAAGCAAGGGTAAGCTTTGCCCTCGCGAACCAATTGCTTTGCAAAGGTCTGATAAATAGGACCTCTCTGGCTCTGCTTATAGGGGCCGTAGATTCCCTTGTCGGCAATGTTTTCGTTCTCGTCAAGTATTGCTCCCTCGTCGAAGTTGATTCCGTACTTTGCAAGGGTCTTGATAAGTCCCTCGGCAGCGCCCTCGACCTCTCTCTTTGCGTCGGTGTCCTCAATTCTGAGGTAAAATACACCACCCGACTGGTGAGCGAGTCTCTCGCCGACAGTAGAGGGGAAGAGACCTCCGAAGTGAACGAAGCCTGTGGGGCTGGGAGCGAATCTCGTTACCTTTGCACCCTCGGGAAGCTGACGCGCGGGGTATCTTGCCTCAATATCCGCGGGGGTGTCCTGAATGTGCGGGAAAAGCATTTCAGCTAAACGATTGTAGTCCATTTTTTATGTCCTTTCTTTTTTGTGGGGCTTTGCCCCACACTCCGCCAAAGTCTTTCCTTCAAGAAATCTTCCGAAAAAGCGCTTTGCGGTTTATATAGTAATATTATTTTCCGAATTTTGTGAGATCACATATACATGATCGCGTTCAAGGCATCGCCAAGCTTTGCGGAATCACCGTGACCGGGGTAAATCAGGAGATCGTGATCAAGGTCTCGCAGGGAAGCAAGCGAGTTTGCCAATTGGCCTGCGTTGCCTCCGTGAAGGTCGTATCTTCCGTATCCTTGCGCAAAAAGCGTATCTCCCGTGATCAAAAAGCCATCACCAAGCAGGCAGATCGCGCCCTTTGAATGACCGGGCGTGGATATTACCTTCAGTTTATCTTTTCCAAGCGTCAGCTCGTCACCGTGATCGAGACATCGCTCGGCGGGGCGCCACTTTTTATCAAAGCCAAAGAAGAACGAATACGCGTTCTTTTCTCCGTCGGGGAGCATTTCATCGTCATCCTTGTGGATATACGCAGGAGCCCCCGTCATATCCCGTAGCTCGTCAAGCGAGATGATGTGGTCGAAATGCCCATGCGTGAGGATGATAAAGTCAAGCTTTGCGCCATGGCGATTTAACAGCTGTACGATTTCTCGTGCGTCGGCGCTGGGATCGACCACAGCCGCTCTTCGTTGACCGTCGACCTCGTCACCGATCAGAACGTAGCAATTTGAATTCCATGATCCGGGATACAGATTATAGATATCCATCACTTTACCTCTTTCGATTTACATACAATTCCAACTTACATTATAGCACATAATTGCGGTTTTGTCTACATAATTATAAAAAATTTAAAATAGATTTTCTCAAAAAAGCGTTGAAAACACAATTGGAAGAGAGAATTCTCAACAAAACAAAAAGCCAAGGCACTCTTTATGAGTGCCTTGGAAAAACTGATATTGCTATACTGTGATCAATCGTCTTCTTCTTTAACCTCGGTGATGATCGGCTTGAAGAGATAAGCGTAGTTGGAGGATTCCTCCTTGAACTGCTCCCAAGGCATTTCTCTGAAGGATTCGCTTCCGAAATAAGACAGGGGATTTGCTCTGTACTCATCATACTTGGACTCAAGGAATGCAGTGCAGGTTGCGAGGTAGCCCTCGTAATCCTTAACAGAGATCTTCTTGAGAGTATCTGCGCCGTAGTAGTTGCTGGAGGACTTCCAGAAGAGAGTCTTATTGTTGAGCTTAAGCGTATCGTTTACAACGTATGCGGTCTTGTTGAAGACAACGGGGATAACGGGCATATCCTCCATCAGGATCGCCTCGGCCTCGTGGAGCTTTGCGGAGCGGTTTTCAATAGTCTTTTCTACGAAAACCTCTTCCATTACAGCATTGTATTCCTCGGAGTTGTAGCCGGTGATGTGGGGGGTAAGCTCATAATGATCAGCTACGGACATATCCATACCCTGACCGGAGAACTGCTTTGCAAAGGGAGCAAGAACCGAGAAGGGATCTACGGATACTGCAACCATGTCAAGAATAATAACTTCGAAGTCGCCGTTGCGGAAATCCTCTGCATAGAGGTCGTCACAAATATCCGTAGGAACGGAGTCGGTGAGCTTATAGTAGTCGTTGTTTGCAACGGTACCGCGCTTGTTCAGCTCAACGTCAAAGCCGAGCTCGTTCCAAGCAGCTACAACTGCCTCAGCGATAAGAGTGTGAACCTCATCGTATGCGGGGTATGTAAGGCTGAAGGAATAATCGGAGGGATCGATGCCTGCTGTCTTAAGCAGAGCCTTTGCCTCGTCAATATTCTTAGTCAAATACTTGAAGTTTGCGGTGGAAGCATCGCGGAAGAGCGTATCGATCGAGTTGGTATCGAACACACCTGTAGGAACCAAGCCTGTAGCTGCCTCTGCGAATACGAGAGCCTCTGCGATAGCGTCACGGTCGATCGCCATAGAGAGAGCCTGTCTTACTTCCTTGATAGCGAAGAGCTTTTCTCCGTTGATCTCTGCGTTATGGTTGAAGTAGAGAACGTTGGTGGACAGAGAATCCTTAACGGTTGCAACGTCCTTAAAATCGTTACGAAGGCATACGGGAATATCACCGATGTAAAGGATGGTGCCGCCCTCGTAAGCTTCCTTGATATCCTCGTCGCTCATTGCGCAGTCAACGACGATTCTGTAAGGAGTAACGGACTTATCAAGATTTTCGTCCTTTTCACTATTTCTGTAATAGTAAACGTTTCTTTCGAGAACGAAGTTATTGATCAGACTTTCCTTAAAGTCATCGGGCTCGGTAGCTTCAATGTAGTAGGTCTTGTCACCGATCTTATGAGACACGTCGTAATGAGTATCGTCGTATCTCTGAGAGCCGTTTGCGGAGAAGCTGATACGAGCGAGCTTGAAGGGGCCGCTGCATACCATTGTACCGGGCTTCTTTGCCCAGTCTTCGCTCTTTTCAACGATGCTTTCGCGAAGAGGAGCAAGTGCCAAGCTTGTAAGGTTGAGAATGAACTGATCGTAGTCGATAGGCTTCTCAAACTGAATGGATACCAGCTTACCGTCGGCGGTCAGACCGATATCGTCCTTGGAAACCTCACCCTCGTTATAAGCACGGGCGTTCTTGATGTCGAAGAGCAGGGAAGCGGTCTCATAAGAATTCTTATAAGAAAGAACTCTCTTCCAAGCGTAAACAACGTCATCAGCGGTGACGGGAGTGTTATCGGACCAGTTGCTGTCATTCAGCTCTATGTACATAAAGTACTCGTCTGCGTTAGGATCTTCTTCAATGGTGTATCCCTTCGCGAGAGAGGGCTTTACTTTGCCGTTTTCATCGAGCACGAAAAGCGTGTCGAACAACAGGCTGACGACGGTTCTCGTAGCCTCGTTGATATAAGCGTGAGCGGGGTCGAGATCGTAGACGTTTTCCGTCAGATACATTGTGATTTGCTGACCCTTGTACTCAGACATGGAATCGATCTTGCCTGCACAGCCGGAAAAGACTGCAACGAGGGAAGCGAGACAAAGGAATAAAGCGATAATGCGCTTTGTCATAGTAGGGGTTCCTCCTCTTCTGTGTGAAAAATCGTAGACAAAACATCTTGCTGTTTCATACTGTTTCATAATATTATAACACAAATTTCCGAATTAATCAATAGAATAAATCAGTATAAATAAATAATCGTGATTTTGCACAGTTGGAGGGAATCCAATTTGTGCAAATCTTACACCAAAATTGTTTTGTAATACTTTGACATAACCATTATAAAATGAAATTTTGAATAAAGCAATCAATTTTCAATTTTAAATTGTAAATTTTAAATGAACCCACGGTATTTTTGAATATTCGGCATCGTGCAACAGTAAACTGTAGTGCATCGCCGTCAGGCGGGAGCATTGTATCACGGAGGTCGGTCGGATGACGGAACGCAGAATTGCGGAGGCAGGTAACCTGTACGGAGGCGGGCGCGAGGTGGCGCTGCCAAGAAAGAGAGGACGGCTCGTGCCGCTTCTTGCGGTGGTCGCCGCAGTGCTTGCTTTGGCAATCGCGGTTGGAGTGCTGTCACAGGGTGGATTTTGGGATGAGCTGTCGCAGGCTTGGATAAATTTTTCGGTATCCCGCGGATTTTTATTCTTTGATGAGGGAGGCAGTGCCCCAATAGCGGAGGAAACCGAGACCGAGAATGAAACGGGCAGCGAGAGTGGGAGTGAAGCTGTAACGGATGGTAGCGTTAGCGAAACCGAGCAGGTCATGGAAGAGAATGTTGAAAAGCAACCCGATGATGAAAGTGAAGAGACCGCGTCTGAAGCGACCGTGACACTTGATCTTTCCGAGGCGGAGATGGGGGCAGGCTACGTGATCGACCTGACGGGCGGACAATATGACGTTGAGGCGATTCTGGCGGAAGGCTTTGTGGGAGGCAAGCCGTATTATTCAGAGCAACCCGAGATTCTGATTATCCATACGCATACCTCTGAGAGCTATTGGGATGCCGATCCGGACAACGAGGCACACAAGGTGTTGAGGGGTGTGGTTGCGGTTGGTGAGCTGATCGTATCGGAGCTGAACGTGCGCGGAGTTCCTGCTGTGCATTGCACCGTGATACACGACGGCGGTTCAAAGATCGATTCCTACTCGAAGGCGGCGGATACCTTGGAAACGATGCTGGAGATCTATCCGAGCGTTCGGCTTGTCATCGATCTGCACCGCCTGACCGAGACCGACGGCAACGGACGGGAGATCAGAACGCAGTCCCCAATCATTGACGGTTGTGCACAGATCCGTGTAACGGTTGGCGCGGATGGAATATCACCGCGTGACAATATCGCGTTGGCGCTTAGCTTGCGAAGAGAGCTGAATCGGGAAGGCGCCCGAATATGTATGCCCGTGGTGCTGAGCGACAGCACCTTGAACGGTCATTTGAGTACTTATTATTTGAAGATCGATGTTGGAAGCAGGGGCAACACCACACAGCAAGCGCTTTTGGCGGGTGAGTATCTCGCAAAGACTTTGGCTGAGCTTATGAAAACGAAATGAAGAAACAGCCTCTCCATCCTTATTGGAGGGAGAGGCTGTTTTAGCGTGTCGAGAAAATCTCGACACGCTGGCAGAGGTCGAAAAAGGTATATATCGCAATTTTTGAATTGCTCTTGCTCTTTTCCTTCTTGCGGTGTAACAGCTTTTTCGACAGTATGAAACGGGCTTTCTTTCCAAAGGGAGAGAAAGCCCGTTATTTGATCTTGCGGATTACGGAATCCTGCAAGACGCCCGATGGCCAATGACCCAAGCCACGGGCAAATGCGTATGGAATACACGCTATGCTACGATAAATTATTTGTCAGCGCTCTTTTTACTGAACATGCTCTTGAAAACGAGAAATTCAACAAGCGTACACAGCCCGCAAAGGAGAAGACCGCCGAGCATACCGATGCTTTCTGCCTCCATGCTGCCGATGATGCCGAAGAATGCGAAGAACACAACGGTGCAAACCACTGCCTTTTCGATCTTTACCGCGACCGAGGATGTGAGCATTGCAACGATGGCGCAAAGCAAGGATATCAGCTTATTGCCAATGCTGACCTGAGGAAAAAGATTTGTATCTGTAACGAGCGTTGTTTTATTGTTTCTCTGATAGTAAGCGTTCATGGTTTACTCTACCTTTCACAAATAAATTAGCGGATAACTGTTGGTGAAGGAATTCTCAAAACGGAATTAATAATCTCGAAAATGGTCGAATTATCTTTCCTGTGAGGCCATTATATCACCAAAATCGGAACTTGTCAATACCTTTTTGAAAAATAATTTGAAAAATATTTCAAAAACAGGAAAATAATTTTCGGAAACCTCTTTACAAATCGAATAAAATGTGATATAATGATTCCAGAAAAGGAAAAACGGCGCGTTGCGTTCCGATAAAAAATCGCTGTTTACCCGTAATAATATAAATGAAAGGTGCGTCAGACTATGGAATATACCTATATCGACAGAATAAAGCAGATAAAAAATGAAAAGAGAATCACCAACGATCAGCTCTCGGAAATGACTGGGATCCCGCTTGGTACGCTGTCAAAGATTCTGGCGGGCATCAGCGATTCGCCCAAGCTTGCCAACGTTGTGGCGATCTGTGCTGCGCTCGAGTGTTCTCTGGATTATATTCTGACGGGTATTCCCGAGAATACAAACAACTATACGCTTGAGGATAAGGAGATCTCGTTGATCGAGAGCTACCGTAAGCTTGACGGACACAGCAGAGAGCTTGTCGCTATGGTGATCGCCAAGGAAGCGGAGCGCGGCCAGGATGGCGTATATAATTATAAAAATGATAGAAGTCTGCATTCCGGTGTCATTTTGGGCGGCAGATCGGCACGCGGTATGGCTATGAAGAGCGCGGCGGGACTTGGTCGCAGAAAGATCTCGCTGTACGATCTTCCCGTTTCCGCAGGTACGGGTGTTTATCTTACCGATACCGAATCGGTAGAAATCAATATTCCCGACAATCCCGATACGTCGATAGCGGATTTTGCTCTCCGCATCAAGGGTAACAGTATGGAGCCAAAATACCGCGACGGTGACGTGCTGCTGATCGAGGAGTGCGATTCTGTGGAGTATGGCGAGCTTGGTATCTTCATTCTTGACGGAGACGGATATTTCAAAAAGTTCGGCGGTGACAGACTGATCTCTCTCAATCCCGATTACGAGCCTATTATGCTGAAGAACTTTGACGACGTTGCATGCTGTGGCAGAGTGGTTGGAAAACTGAAGAGAAAATAAGAGGAATCAAAATTTGGGGAGCTTTGCGAAAGCTCCCCGATTTTTGTATAAAGCTTTATTGATGCGGATAAATCCTGCGGGTGTTATTTGCCGTTATCTTGACCTTCCCGTCGGCGCGATCTCCCCGCAGGCGATCTTGTTTCCCGCGTTTCCCGAGGGCTGAGTCATAAAATCATCGGGGCTGTCGTGTATGATCACGGTTTTGCCGATAATATCGCCGACGGTGAATCTGTCAGTAAGAAATGCGGAAAAAGCCGAGCCGCTCACACCGAAAAGCGGGGGCATATCACCCGCATGATAGGGGTGAGGACAGCCATAGGGATTGTAATGCATTCCTGCATTGCCAAAAAAGTCGGTTGCATTTCCTTGGCATCTGCCACCCTCGTGAATGTGAAAGCCGAAAATGGGATGCTCACAGTTGCTTTCGCTGCTTGGAAGACCGTAGACCTCGGCGACTGTCAGCACTCCGTTTTGAAGCTGATAGAATTTTACGCGGCCGCCGATCTCGGGATAATTCCCGTTTCCTTGCAGAATTGCCATTGCCGTCGGAATGTGCCGCAGAATGCCCGACAAATTTAATTGATTCCTTCCGTTATACATAAAAAGACCTCGCATATATGTTTTACTACATAATATGCGGGGTCCTTATTTGTGTTACAACTGCGGCTCACGAAGCTTTAGGACATAACGAGCACCTTTCTTGGTCTTTTCATAACTCCGAAAGCCTGCGCTCTCAAAGCACTTTTGTGAGCCGATATTGAAATCGTAGATCTCACCAACGTACAGCTTGTCATATCCCATCGCCCTGCCACGCTCGACGAGGGCAGACACAACCTTTTTGCCAATGCCTTTACCACGGTATTCACGCTCACCGATCACGATGGGCATATCTTCTTGCCAAAAGGTAACGTCACCGATAGGCTTCCATTCGCCGTTCTCATTGACTTCGATGAAATACAGCTCACCTTTGCTATTGAGATAGTTATACATATTCGTCAAGGTTTCGTGGGAATACGGTTCAGCTTTGCCATCAACAAGGAGAACTGTTTCGGGGTCTTGATACCACTCAAACGCAAAATCGTAATTTCCGTCAAAACGGCGGAGGCGGAGAGCTTCTTCGATCTGTATCGGTGGATACCTCAAATAGTAATAGTCGTTTCCTTCCATAACAGCGGTTTTTCTGAAACCGTGATTAAGATAAAAGCGCTCCGCACCAATATTATCCTTGTGGACTCCGAGAGCAATTGGACGAACACCAAATTCATCGTAAATCAGCTCGATTACTTTTTCTAAAACGTAACCACCAATGCCACTACTACGATAACGCTTATCTATGACAAATCCCATTAATCGGTAGAAAGGAACACCTTTCATTTCTTCGGGATCGGTATCCCACTCAAACGCTTCTCCAAGCAAAATCAATCCGATATATTCATTTTCTCGTTTGATTGCGTATGTATGTCCTTTGCAATTATGGTCAATCCCATATTGAGTGAGTTCCATAATTGTGTCGGCGGTATCCACAAAGGCTTCGCTTATGTCATCGCGTTGTATTTGACGGGCATATTCGATGTTGGAATCGGACAGTAATTCAATAGTGATCAAGTCCATCGCTTACTCCTTATAAACAAAGTACACGATCTCGTCGGGCAGATTCATAATGTACTCCTTCGCTTGTGGGGGATATATGCTCTTGTTAGGTATATCTTCAAGCGGTATCCA
>JAFTRQ010000019.1 GCA_017462125.1 Clostridia bacterium
ACTGCTCTTGGCAATTTAGAAACTTTACGCTTTTATTATACCAAAAGCAGTTACACCAGTCAATAGCTCTGCCCAAATTGGCGGACAAAAGGCAGAAGAAAGGCAAAGTTGCAAACATAGCGTATTTTATACCCTCAAGCTCGCTTGCACGTCATCTCGGATTCGCTTCATTACGTATTCACCGTCAACCGAGGTGAGTGTCTTATACCAATTGGAACGAAAGAATTTTTCGACCTCTTCCAGCTTCTCATTCGGCTTGTCTCCGATGCGGTAGGTGCGAAGATGCAGCCGATAGTATTTCCTGTAATCCTTACAGGCCTGCAAAATGATACCGTTGGCAAGTGCTACGTAGGGATCCACGTCGGTCATGATTATATCTTGAGTATTTTCTTTTGTCATATCATTCTTCTCCTTTTTCAATTTCAATAGCGTAGAATTCGCAAACAACCATATCTCCTTTATGGTCATATACGGATGCGTGATCGGGAACGCAGATGGTTACTTTGTCCCCAACCTTAACAGACTGCGGCTTCATTTTCAGAGGAAGCTTTACTGTACCTCTCTTTGTCTCAACCGAAATCGCTCTTGTTTTCCTTTGCAGCTTACCCTTATGGACAACCGTACAGGCACCGCTCAGCTCCACGTACTCCCCGCTCATGCAGCGAAACATCATTCCGAACCCATCCATCAGTGAAAAGATGGCGAAGGCGCCGGGTGCGAGTGCCAAGAAGAGATGGTCCATGAAGATGCACATCAAAATAAAAACGGTCAGGAACGCAAGTCCCAGACCGATTCTGCAAATGATATTTTTCTTGAGCACCTTGGGCAGGCGCCTGTAATCCTCTCTCATAGCGTTCCCTCCCCAAACAAAATAAGCAGCGTAATGCACGCTGCGAGCATAACTGCAACACCGAAGCCAAGCAAAACGAACTTTAGAACGAGGCTGTTATCCGGCTTTCTATTCTTAAGCTCTTCGGCGTCTTCCGGAACGATGTCATCGTAGTAGTTTCCGAAATCGGTTTGGAGAACGCGAGCGTTTTCCTCAGACTCATTCTGCTTTCGCTTTCCCTTCTTCTTTTTGTCAGGATTCCTGACGAGCCCGCAGTTCGGGCAATAATGGGCTGTTTCGGGTAACGGATTCTTACATTTCTTACATTTTACCATAGTTTTTCCTCCTTTATTTTTTGATTTAGGTAAAAAGAAAGGCGGGGCTCATTACAAGTCCCACCTTTCGACGATACCATTATACCACATTTTCATTGCTTTGTCATCGGCTTCCTTTTGCCTTTTTTGTGACATTAGCAAAAAGAGCGATTAATCAATATCTCCCTCGTCATACCGCTCTTTGATAGTGTTCATGAACGGAATCAATATTTCATTGTCTGCTTCGATATCGTAGTCATAATATGTCCAATATGTCTCGGTTCCATCCTCATCGGTAAACTTGATACCGGGCTCACCGCAATTCACAATTCTATCAATCAACGCCTGAAGCTCATTAACATCCATCCCGTTGATAACGCCCTGTCCTTTTCCGTAAGAAACACGAGGATACTGCAAATCCTTCTCGGGTAGTCTCACATCTATCAACTTGATATTAAAGAAGTCTTCAACGTCATTATGAAAACTAAACCCGAGATCTGAAAACATCTCAATTTTCAAATCCTCCAAGATATAATCACCGGAATACCTATAAAGCTCAGGATTTTCTTCCACGATATATTGGGGAGCATACAATACATCATTATGCTCCACATCATAATCGCAAAGCTCTCCGTATTTGAACGAGGTTACTATTAAACTCACTAACCTGTCCAAAGTAAGATCGCTTGGCACGTCAAATACTCTCCACATCTCGTCACGTAGAGGCTCGATGTTTACGTAAAACCTATAAATTTTGTCACTCATCTGTCTATCTCCCATTATATTTTTTGCATCCCATTTTCTCTCGAAGATCTCCGAGGCTTTTATCATATTGTGCCTTGGATATTGCATTACGTTCAAGGAACAAATCAAGCGTATGCTTCTGTCTGAGAAACAGTTGCTTCTTCTTTTCTTCGGGAGTCATTTGCTCCCATTCAGTTTGAGTTTCATTCATCATCGTCCTCCAAAACTCGGTCCTCAAATTCCTTTATTTCATCCTTCGTCGCAGGACGAACCTTTTTCTTTCCGCAATCGGGACAGCGTTCAATCATTTTCTCATCAGACTCAAATAAGAATCTGCAAGCATCACAAGCGTATAATTTCATCGTCAGCCCTCCAACAGTTCTTCAATGGTGCAGTCGAGTGCTTTGGCAAGCATCTGCAAGGTCTCCGCTTGCGCCTTAGCGATCTCGTTATCTCCTTGCTCGTAGGAACGGATAGAGCGCACGTTGACACCGCTGAGAAGTGCTAACTGCTCCTGCGTAAGCTTTCTCTTTTGACGGATAATCTTCAATGCAGATACCTTCGGGAACAGTTCTGCAATTACCTCAACCGTCTTTCTTTCGTCTGCTTCGTGATAAGGATAATACATTCTGACAAGCTTATCAAACGGCATTACGCTAATGATTTCTTCAAAGCTGCGGTTCAACGACCATTGAGCATACGCAAGAACCCAGCCTGCCCAATATTCCGGTGTGCGATCCATAGGGACAGAATCATATTCTACCTCTCGGTCAAGAATCAGCGACAGCAATTCGGTTGCCGATTTGCCGACAAGTATATCCGGCACACCGTTCTCAATTCCTTTTGCTACGTCCGAGGAAGCGAAGCTTTGTGCAAACTCGTTCGCATCAAACTGCTCTGCATTGATAGCCATATCAAAGAGTGCCGCAAGATTACGCATGACCGAGTTCAGATATATCTCATTGTAAGCGCGGATCATTTGCCTTCATCTCCCCTCTGATAATATCAAGCACGTATATATCGCTCGGATCAAGGGCACTTCCCTTTCTGTCCGTCAAATATGCCGTTCTTGCCAGTTCGTCTCTCTTTTTTCTCAGCGGAAAATAAATATTCTGCGGAGCCTCCTCACAAGCAATAAACGTGAGCTGCTCAAACGCCTTCTCGGATACCAAGACAACCTGATTGCCGAGATTACCGAGCTTCATAACCTGAGAAAGACGTTTGACCGAAATCGTGTTTTGCAGAAAATCTCTCGCATACGAGAAATATGAGTCGTTTGCACGGTATCCCATAACAACGTCGTATCCTGTGGTATCGACCGGAAAGTTCTCTAATATATACTCTCGCGCTGAACTTGCGATATCACTGTCAAGCGTGAACTTTCTATTTTTGAGCAATATGGAGATCCAATGAAGGATACAATAATCCTCTCCGTTGAGGTCAAGTATCTTCAAACCGTTAAGATCCAGCGAATACTTGTTTGCATATCCGCCGTGAGTGGCATCGCAAGCCCATTCCTTTGCCAACTCTATATATTCGGTGCAATAAAATCCGAGTCCGTAATCATTGTATGGCTTTCCCTTTCTATACTCGGGCTTCTCAATGATATGCTCAGAGCCGTGATATATAATCAGTTCATTTTTCATAATATCAACTCCCTTCGCTATTATTATACCATTGTGATGTGAGTTTGTCAAGGTGTTTATTGACATTGTGATGTTATTTTATGCATCATCATCTCAAATCAGCTTTCATAGGTTTATGTTTTCCGACGATTGTCGAAATATTTTTCCGACGATTGTTGGATTTTTGTTCCGATATTTGTTGGAAACACTATCGTTAATCAAAAAAGCGGCAAGGATGTTACTCCCTGCCGCCGCGTGGTAAACTCAGACTTCTATGAAGTCGCCGGACGCTATGAACTCATTTTTGATGCGTTCATAGGCTTCTTCTCCCTCTCGGGAAAATAAAAACAGTTGTCCGTGATACGGAGATCTGTAAAGATACAGTACCGTAGATTGATCGGGTGAGATCAGGCCGCCCTCTCCGATGCTGAGTGTCCAACCTTCTTTCATCAGCTTGGCTGCACACTCGTTCAAGGCTTCGCCTCTCATCTCTGCCGCTTCCTCGGTAGGAATATCCTTATCCTTCAGAAGCTCGTAATAGCGTTTCAGAATAACCATACTTCCCTCCTATCAAAACGGGAGATCGTCGTCATCGTCGTTCGACGCAGAACTGATCCCCAAATAAGCATCTGGAATAAACGAGTTCTGTGCGGGAGCAGACGGTGCAGGCGCAGTTGTGTTTTGATTCTGAGTCTGTGCCTTTTGGTAGCTCTTGGGCTGAACCGTCTTACATCCGCCCATATACCAAGCGGTAAGCCAAGCCTGATAATGCGCCTGCGTTGCAAGAAGCAATTCACCAAAGGCATCCAGTGTCAGACTGACTGCCACGTGATTCTCGGGTTTACTACCGAACTTTGGAGTAATAAGCCCCTTTTCCGTCGTTACTCCGGGACCGCTATCGGCCACCAGAAGCAACTCCACTCTGTCCCCGGGCATAACCTTAAAGGTACGCGACAGACTCATTCCGTCGGGACGGGAGCGGTTCTGCTTTGCAAGCTTCTCAGCCGAGGTTCCGCCAAGACTTTGGTAAAGCGGATCTTTGTCGTTGTTCTTCTTTTTCTGTTGCCACATGAATTTGAACTCACCGCAGGAAACCTTACGGCAAAGTTCCATAAACTCATCTGCAGCGATGAAGATATGTACCCCTGCCGTCTGCCTTTGACCAGCGGGTTTGTTGGGATCATATGCTGAAAAATTCAAGTGGATCTTACCGATTGCAAAAACATCGTTCAGGCTTTCCACAAAACAATTTTTCGCATCCTTACGGGTAATTTGGTTTTGATTTCTTTCATCAGTCATTTTCCTTTTCCTCCTTATCGGGTTGATTATTGTTGTAGCATTGTCTTATGCATTCAGTCTCGTACATTGAGAGGTCGAAGCTTCCATCGACGTACTCTGAATCTATTGGAAGCTTTATGTGATCTCCATCGTTCCTTACGTACTCCATAGCATCTTCCAGGCGATCGGCATCAATATGAACGAAGCCGCACACCTCCCAAGTTACGGGTATTTTCCATCTTGGCATGTCAAGATACCTCCCTTTGCTTAACTTCTTCGGTTACAGCATCGAGAAATTCCACAACGTGCTTCCTGTTGTCATCAAACTGCATTTCAAAATCCAGTTCTGTGTCATAGTTGAGATAGACGGCAACTGTTACAAGATTGTATACCGTATTCATTTCATTATCGGTGAGCTTCTTTTCAAGTTCTCTGCAACTCGACGACAACTCAGTAATCAGGTTTGTCCAGTCAGCATGATACTGATCCTCAAGCGGAAGACTGAAATCAGTAAGCCACTGTCGAACTGTATGCTTTTCTTTGTTGGCGGGACAGCCGGACTCTTGAAGCAAATAAGTAACCTTTTTCGGATCTGCTTTTTCATTCTCGCCCTCGAGTTTAAACGCACGTGCCAACGGAAAGAGTGCGCATACTGTATCGACAGCTCTGAAATAGTACCATCCGGTCGCCGAAGAAAGTGCGGTGCCGGAGGAGTAGGATGTCCAAGAGGACGAACCGGGCATCTGCACCTGCAAATAGTTGATTCCACCGGTATCGGTTGCCGTGTACTTAACGGGCTTATTGGTATAGCTTCCCGAGCTGAGCGTGGTGCCACTGGAGTTCGTGATCTTTCCTACAGGAGCTACCGTGTCAAGGTAAACCTTATAGGTAGAGGTGCTCTGATAAGTATCCGAGCCGTAGAAGTACCACCATCCGTTGTTGGAAGAGGTCGCAGATACCGACTTACTTCCGGTAGTCCAAGTGTACGAGGACGCGCTCGGAGAAAGATAGTAAACTCTGGAAGAGGAATAGGTATCGCTTGCAGTAAAGGTGATTGCCTTGTTAGTATAGGAACCACTGCTGATGGTCGAACCGCCTGCCTTGAGAGATACACTTGGTGCCGTAGTGTCTACTGTAAAGTTGTAGGTAAAGGTGTACGTCTTTGTAGTAAACCAATTAGGTTTATAAGTACCAACATAGGTGAGAACGTAATCACCATCAGAGAGAGCACCTTGATAGAGGTATCCACCACCGTCACCCGAAAGAGACTTGCTTGTGTAAGTCGAGCCGTTGCGGGTAAGCTTAAAGGACACGTGCTCTTTAATGTCTTCAGCATGAATATAAAAGCTGAAATACGTCCAGTTATACGTAGCGTAATTGTACTTTGTAGTACCGTTGGTTCCTGAGTCGTCATAGAAATACTGGGTTGCAATTTGGATTCCAAACTGATCCATATAACCGCTTGTGGAACCATCGCCTATGTCATACGTTCCATAGAGCATATACACACCGGCTCTGTTTGTTGCCGCCTCGGTTCTTACCGATGCGATGCCGAATGCAGCGCCAACCGCTGCGAGAAGAAGGACTACGAGCAGGATGGCCGAGATCACATTCTTCTTAGTGAACTTTTTGTTGTTCTTTGAAACTGTGGTTTTGTTCTTGTTCATATACTTTTCTCCTTTCAATTATCGAATAAACGCGGTGTGTACTATGACACCCCAAACTCTGTTAACTTCCCTGTTGATGCCTCGGATGAGGACAGTTACGCGTGCCCCTCTCGGAGGACGCGTGCGCTTGGGATAGGCGCAAAGGCAATCGATGCCGCCGTCGAGTGCAACGAAGACACCGTTGGTGTCGATCATACTCACCGTACCGACGTACTTATTGCCGACTGTAAATTTGCGGATCGCTTTCTCACAAGGATTCTCCGTCGTCTGCTTGACCGATGCCGTGACCTGAATGTTGTTTCGGTCGCTGCGGTCAAGTGTGAGAACCTTGACAAGGATCCTTTGTCCTGTCTGGAAGTAGTAGGACGCATCCATCATGCGCTGATAGCTGAGCTCGCGCAGCGGAATGAACACCTCAACTCCGAACAGATCAACGAAAATGCCCGTGCGGATGGCAGATACGACTCTCGCCTCGGCAATGACTCCCTCGTAGAGGAAACGTCCTGCCTCCTTCTCGATATCGTAGTAGTGCCACTTGCGCTTGATCTTCATTGCCTCGATTCTGCTTGCCACCGCCACTCGTGCATCGGGATCGATTCCCTTCACGATGTAATCAAACTCTGCGCCGAGCCTCTTGGTCAGAAGGTATTCGTGAACCTCTGCCTTGGGAAGGTCTCTATAGTTTGACGGCGGTGAAATCGCCTCCTTTGTGGGAATGATGACCTTGTAAGCACCGTGATAGATGACTGCAACGGCATCATCTGCCGTTCGCTCGACACCGTGGACAGTACCCGTCAGGATCTTCCCTGCTTTCAGGGATTCGGTCAGATCGAGAAGGTCGTTCTTCGCCTTATCCTCATCGGTCTCCACGCTTCGCACATCGTCAATCGACACGATCTCGTGGATCATGCGAATGGCGGGCGAGGATTTGCGGGGCTTTTTTGCTGCGGGCGCCTTTGCCTCGGGTTCTTCTTTGCTCTCTGTGTCAGACTCACTTTTCTTTGCGGGAGCTTTTCGCTTTCTTGCCGGCTTAGCGAGTGCATCTCCCTGCTCGATCGTAGCTTCCGCCTCTGATGCCTCGTTTTGAGAATCGGTTTGAGGGAGTGTGCTCTGATCGTCCTGGGATACAGGTCCGTCCGCCGGGATGGTGTCTGATGCGTTGGTTTCGGAATCGGTTTCGGGCAGCATCAATTTTTCCATCTCATCGACGCCGTCTTCGGAACCAATTGCCTCCGTGATTGGGTTTTCCGTCTCGGTATGGAGAACGGTTGCTTCCTCCTCGGGAAGCGGTGGTTTCTTTCTGGTCATATAGACTCCTCCTTTTAATTTTTTGTTTACTTTGTGACGGTTCCCTACCGTCGTGGATTACTTTGTTTGTTTTGCCTGCCGGAATTGCTTATTCGATTGTCAAGGAGCAAAAGGCGTTTTCTTGCGCCTTCATATATACAGTGGGAAAAATTTTGCAAAATCTCGTCAGGGTTTCAAAAATAATTTCAAAAAATTTTCAGGAGCATCTCTCGTTCTGTTGGAATTCATCATTTCTTTCCTTTCTTTTATATTCCGCACCACCCGATGATCGAGCTTGCGGTGTTGACGTACCATCTGGGATCCTCACAAAAGTCCCAGTTGAGTGTTTCGGTTTGCTCGGGCTTGTATCCAAGCTTAAAAAGTATGGTATGTAAGCGGTACTCGCCGATAAGGTCGATATTGGAGCGTTCGACATCGTAACCCTTTCGTTCCGCGTAATATTTCAC
>JAFTRQ010000185.1 GCA_017462125.1 Clostridia bacterium
CATATCTTCTGCTCCTTCCAACAGATTCAGCAGCTTCACTTGATTGCCGGGGGACAGCGTTCCCGACTGGAGGATGATGGTATCCTGGATCGCAATCTGGATGACCATATCTTGATTGGACTTGCCGGGGTTTGCAAAGTAGAGAGCTGCCGCCTTGTCGCTTATATCAATCGTGACCTCGTTGGAGTAGGTAAGGCTAACAGCACCGCCGCCCTCCGGGTTTTCCATCTTGTCGCCCGTATCGTTAGGAATGGTTTCTGCGTTCTGCTCCTGCTTCTGCGGTGCGTAGTCGGGGTTTAGGATGACTTTATTATCATCACCCTCAGACGGTTCTCGGAAGAACAGCGCCCAGATGGTTACACACAGAGCCGCAACGGTAATTAGAGCAAGGATGGCTATGATGATCGTTGTTGTTTTTTTGCTTGGGTTCATATATATCTCCTTCATTTTTATTACTGAGCCATCAAGGGTGCGATTTCTTCATTATTTGTCCGCTGTTTTGTTTTTAGGGCACAGGCAGATCCCAAACCATTCTTCACCACGTTTGAAGTATTTACATTCGGCACAGGTGGTATCGGATGTTTTCTTGCTCTCGCCTCGGTAGCTCGCGCAAGCGTCCTGCATCATCGTAACGAACGGTGTTCCTTCGTCTGTGTAGACGGGAGTTTTGGTAAAATCGGGATAGATCACATCCGGCTCAAACCGTCGATCACAATCTCCGTAATATCCGTACTTGAGTTCAAAGGTTCTGCCAAAGGTGTTTACAACCTTGTAAAGGTCGCCTTCCTTGTGCTCCGGCTCTGCTTGCACGGGGTCTTTGATGAAAAGTGTCGTAAACATGTTTCCTCCCTCTGCAGTCTTCAAAAAGAAAAATCTGCCATACTGATGTAAATAGTATAGCAGATTTTTTTCATTTGCGGTATTACCTAAAATCACTTTTTTAGGTCTGATTTTTCGGGCATTTTGGGCTTTGAAGGAAAATTTATATATCTTTTTGGGGGTGTTTTGGATATATAAAATTACAAAATCGCAGCAAAATCCGAACGACTCATACCCGATTTTTCGGATACAATTCGCACCGCTTGCTTGACGACCGAGAGTGACAGATGCAGGCTGTCCGCGATCTCCTGATTGCTGAGACCAAAGGCAGCGAGCTTTGCAACCTCGCGCTCCTTATCGGAAAGTGTGGTCAGAATCGTCTTTCCGCGAACCGTTCCCGAGAGCTTTGACCAGCCTTCATTATATATCTTATAGAGCTTCTTGACCTCACCCCAAGCATTCGCGTCAATGAGGGACAATCGCCTCTCCATCAAGGTATCAAGGGCACGGCAATACTCGGCAAGAACACCGTAAAGCTTATCGGGAAGTGCCAGTTCAATCGCCTTGTCGATGTGGTAGATCGCGTCCTCGTCCTTGCCGCAGTTGTGGTATATCGCGGCACAGGTCAAACGTAGATAAATCTCGGACATCACGGTATTGTTGGCTCTCGCCCACGCGATCATAGGCTCTACCGAAAACGAGATGACCGACATGATGTAAAGCCCTTGCGTTCCGTCTACCTTGACAAGACCCATGGCAACGGCATAGCCGAGGGCGTACAGATATTTGGCGTAATACACCTTCGCCGCAGGGTATGCATCCTTGTGAATTGGCTCAAAACGCCCTTTTTTGAACCATTCCGGGAAATTTTCTACGTTATATATCATAATATTTACGGCGCTGATGGCAAGCTGCATGGCATCACGGTCGAGGTCATTCTTGGCAGGTGCTTCGGCAATATGCACCTTGGCTTTGCGCCACATATGGATATCACCTTTCCAGATCGCGCACTGCGCGAGAAGCATACCTGCGGAGAGAACGGCATAAAAGCCCGAGTGCTTGGAAAGCAGGTAGTTGGCAATATCGTAAACCTTATCGATCTCACCACGGGAGTATGCAACCTCTGCTTCAAACAGCACCTGCGCCTCGTGATGATAGGAAAGACTTTCACCCACCTTATCAGCCGTGCCGGGGGTGTGGTAGAGGTCTGTCATATACAGAAACGGCGTTTTACGAGGCAGAGGCATATCCGCTTCATGCTCGCTTCTCGCTTCCTTTGTTCTGCCATCGATAGGCTTCTTCGCATTCATTGGTATCATCCAGGCGCGACCGAATTTGACTGCTCCCTCGACAGAGCCAAGGGTACACAAGTGCTGTACCTGACGCTGTGATATACCCCATTTTTCCGACGCTTCGGCTATGGTCATATAATCATTTTTTAACATCAAAATCACCTCCGACAAATAGCGGAATTGCGCTATGAATTACATAGCGGTATTACGCTATATATTATATATCGTTTTCGCGCAATTTGCAAGAGGTTTCAGAAAAGTTTTTTCTGCCTTTTTGCATTTGAACGAAAAGCATCGGATGAGATGGCCAAATTGTTAATTTTTAAAAAGGTAGGATTCTGCACTTGATTTTTTCAAAAAAATGTGATATAATCCCTTTAGGCAAAAGCCACAAAAGCCTTGAAATGCAGAAAAATCTGGTACAAAATTCTGGTACAAGATGGTATTTTTCCTGCATCGTGTACATTTTTTCGGCAGACGATATTTTCCGAAAAGTAGCCGAAAACCCCGAAAAATCAACGATATTGGCAAATATTCTACGATATTTGCAGATTTACATACCAGCCGGACCCCATTGGGGTGGTAGAGGCCGCAAGTTCAAGTCTTGTCACTCAGACCATATCGAGTGTTCATAACTGATGTTAGGAACACTCGATATTTTTTTGCCTGTATTTACTTAATATTTGATTGTTTGGAGCAGATTCGGCTGCTCTTTTTTGTTATCCCGCGCTTGGGAGATATTCGATAGCCACTCCCTGTCGCGAGTCGAGCTTGTAGGTGTGTTTGGGTACGATGCTCGGCAGATCGATACATCCGACAAA
>JAFTRQ010000186.1 GCA_017462125.1 Clostridia bacterium
ATGGCTTCAGTGATATTCTATTCGCCTATTAACTCGCGTAGCGAATACCACTCGGCGCAAGCCGAATATCACTGCGAAGCAATAGAACTCGCCACAGGCGAATAGAACTGGCGTGATACTCCGTTAAGAGTATCACGCCAACCCCACTTGGAATTTTTCATTTATAAAGTAGCTTTTTTGATATTTCGATCATTGCTTCGTCGCTTGAGGAATTGAGAATTTCAACGCAGCCCTCGTCACCCTCGCGCAAAAGACCGAGCTCGGCAACGCGGCGGCGGGTCTCTCTTGCGGTGCCCTCACCGCCGTCGAGGATCACGGTGTCGGCGGGGAAGTGAGCGGCGATCTCGGCTTTGACGTGGGGATAATGGGTACAGCCCAGCACCACGGCGTCGATCCTCTGATCCTGATAGGGGGCGAGCAGAGCGGCAAGATACTCCTTGATCTCGGGTCCCTCGGTGTTGCCCGATTCGATCAGCTTGGCAAGACGGGGGCAGGGGAGCGGGATGAACTCGGCACGATCCTGGTATCGGGCAACCAATGAGAGGAATTTCTTTTCCCGAAGAGTCAGCGGAGTTGCCATGACAAGGACTCTCGGATGCTCGCCAAGGAGCGCCGCGGGCTTGACCGCAGGCTCAATGCCGATAATGGGGAGATCGGGGTTTTCCTCGCGCAGGGTCTTTACCGCCGCGCTTGTGGCGGTGTTGCAGGCGATGACCAGCGCCTTGATGCCTTTCTCCCTTAAAAAAGACAGGTTGCGGCGGGTGATCGCAAGCACCTCGTCGCGGGATCTGCTCCCGTAGGGAGCGTTTTCGGAGTCGCCAAAATAGAGAAAGCGCTCCCCCGGCATTACGCGGATCAGCTCGCGCAGGACGCTGATGCCGCCCACGCCCGAGTCTATTACCGCGATGGGTAGATCTTTTCTGTTGTCCATTTTGGTATCATCTCCTTGGTGTAAATTAGTTTTGGGGATTTTTACGTTCATTTTCTGCCCACGTAGGCAGGTTTCATTTCGACGAGGAAAGAAAAGTACATTAAAAAACATCCCTAAAAATCAAAATTAACATTATAAATACTTCTTCAGCTCCACGATATCATCCTCCGTCGTAGCCCAGCTTGTGGCGAAGCGAATGACGGTATGGCTGTCGTCGGGCTTTTCCCAAAAGCCAACCGCAACGTGCTCCTTCAGCTCTGCGAGCTTTTCGTCCTCGATCAGCACGAACTGCTGATTGGTAGGAGAATCGAGGAAAAATTCATAATTCTTTTCGGTCAGAGCGCTTTTCAGAAGCTCTGCCATTTCAATGGCGTGACGGCTGATCTTAAAATACAGATCATCGGTGAACAGCGTGTCGAATTGCACGCCCAAAAGCCTGCCCTTGGCGATCAGCGCGCCCTGCTGCTTGATCTGGGTCAAAAACTGCTTTGGCGTATTGTTGTTTGTGAAGACGATCGCCTCGCCGCACAGCGCGCCTACCTTGGTGCCGCCGATATAAAAGACGTCGCACAGCGCGGCGATATCGGGGAGGGTCACGTCTGTATTGTTGCTCATCAGACCGTAGCCTAAACGGGCACCGTCCAAAAAGAGCGGAATTTTATAGTCTCGGCAGACCTTGGAGAGCGCGGTCAGCTCATCCTTGGTGTAGAGCGTGCCGTACTCTGTGGGATGGGAGATATAGACCATTCCGGGAGGCACCATATGGTTGTGGTTGGCGTCGCCGTAAAAGCCCTCGATATAGGCTCTGACCTCGTCGGCATCCAGCTTGCCCTTGTGCTGGGGAAGCAGAAAGACCTTGTGTCCCGTGTATTCCACGGCTCCCGCCTCGTGGAAGCCGATGTGTCCCGTTTCGGCGGCGATAACGCCCTCGTAGCGCGAGAGCATCGTGGAGATCACCACGGCATTGCTCTGCGTACCGCCGACAAGAAACCAAACGTCGGCATCGGGACGATTGCAAGCCGCTTTGATCTTTTCCTTTGCCGCGTCGCAGTATTTGTCCGCGCCGTAGCCCGACAGCGCCTCAAAATTTGTCTCGGTAAGTCTGCGCAGTATTTCGGGGTGCGCGCCCATAATGTAATCGCTTTCAAATGAGATCATATCGTTACTCCGATCGAATATTTGCGGCGCAGGGAAGAAATCGTCAAAGGTTATGCCACCGATTCTTATTATAGCAGAAAAGTGGAATTTTTTCAATAGCAAAAACAGAAAAACTATTGCTTTCCGCACACGAAAAAACGAACCCTTGATGAGAGTTCGTTTTCGTATTCCTGCTGTTATCCTATCTTTTTTTGAATTCGACTCTGCCGTCCTTCGCAAAGGCTTGGATATAATCGCCGCGCTTGATCCTGCCGTCGATCATCGCCTCGGAATAGGGTGTTTCCACAAGTCGCGTAATGGCGCGGCGCAGGGGTCTGGCGCCGTATTCCGAGGTCCCCTCGGAGGATACGATCGCGTCGGTGACGCTGTCGTCGAATTCGATCAGCACGCCCGTGCTTTCGATGCGGTCGGTGACGGCATTCAGAAGGAGGGCGGCGATCTGCTTCAGATCGTCTCGGGAAAGGGGACGGAAGCAGACGATCTCGTCGACACGGTTGAGAAATTCGGGGCGGAAATGGCGGCGCAGAGCATCTTCCACGCGCTCACTTTGAGAGTTGTGGCTGTTTGTGTCGGTGGCGAAGCCCATTTTGCCCGTCTCGCCCGGAAGCTTGGCTCCAAGGTTGGTGGTCATAATGATGATTGCGTTTTTGAAATCCACGCGCCGTCCTTGGGAATCGGTGAGAATGCCATCGTCGAGGATCTGCAGAAGCAGACCGAACACGTCGGGGTGCGCCTTTTCGATCTCGTCGAACAGGACGATGGAATAGGGACGGCGGCGGATCCTTTCGGTCAGGAATCCGCCCTCGTCGTAGCCGACGTAGCCGGGAGGGCTGCCGATCAGCTTGGAGACGCTGTGCTTCTCCATATACTCTGACATATCAAGGCGGATCATAGAATCCACGCTTCCGAAAAGCGTGACTGCAAGCGCGCGGCAGAGCTCTGTTTTTCCCACGCCTGTCTGTCCCGCGAAGATGAAGGAGCCGATAGGCCTTGCGGGGTCCTTCAGACCCGTGCGCCCTCTTCTGATCGCACCCGCCACCGCGGCTATGGCGCCGTCCTGCCCGATGACGCGGGCTTTCAGCTCCTCCTCAAGGCGGGAGAGCCTTTGATTTTCGCTTTCCATCAGCCTGCTGACGGGGATGCCTGTCCATTGGGTGACGATGTCTGCAACGTCGTTTTCCCCCAAGGTGGGGTTTTCGGTGTTCTTTCGGAGCTCCCAAGCCTCCTTGTCGGCCTCGTATTTTTTCTTCAGCTCGCTCTCCTTGTCCCGCAAAGCCGCCGCGATCTCAAAATTCTGCTCGGTGATAGCCTCTGCCTTTTCGCTTGACAGGCGGCGGAGCTCGTTTTCCATTTCACGGTGCTCGGGCGGGGAGGTGTAGATCTTCAGCCGCAGGCGCGACGCCGCCTCGTCTATCAGATCGATGGCCTTGTCGGGCAGGAATCTGTCGTTGATATAGCGTATCGACATCGATACCGCCGCGTCGATCGCCTCGTCCGATACGGTCAGCTTGTGGTGCGCCTCGTATTTGGAGCGCAATCCGCGCAGGATCTGCCTTGTCTCCTCGGCGCTCGGCTCGCCCACGCTTACCGATTGAAAGCGCCTTTCCAATGCCGCGTCCTTTTCGATATACTTTCTGTATTCGCTGACGGTGGTGGCGCCGATGACCTGCAGCTCTCCGCGCGCCAGGGCGGGCTTGATGATATTGGCGGCATCGATGGCGCCCTCTGCGGCGCCCGCGCCGATAATGTTGTGGATCTCGTCTATAAAGATGATGACGTCGGGATTCTTTTGCACCTCGGAGAGGATGCTCTTCAGCCGCTCCTCAAACTCGCCGCGGTATTTTGCGCCTGCGATCATGCTTGCTAAGTCAAGGGAGATCACGCTCTTCTCCCGCAAAATCTCGGGCACGTTGCCGTCGGCGATCCGCTGTGCCAAGCCCTCCACCACCGCGGTTTTTCCCACGCCGGGCTCACCGATCAGACAGGGGTTGTTTTTCGTGCGCCTCGACAGGATCTGAATGACCCGCTCGGTCTCCTTATCGCGGCCGATGATCGGGTCGTGCCGCCCACGTCTCGCTCCCTCGCAAAGATCCCGTCCGTAGCTTTCGATGGCGCTTTTCGCGCCGCCCTTTCCGCTTGCCGTGACGTGCTTCGCTTTCTTCCGCTCGTCTGCCCCCGGGCTTGATTCGATGTAGGACTCCACGTCGCCCTTCAGCTCGCTTGGCGAAAGTCCCAGACTTTCAAGTATCCGCACCGCGACACAGTCGCGATCCGAGAGCAGGGAAAGGAGGAGGTGCTCTGTGCCGATGTAGCTGTGTCCGCTTTTGACGGATTCGTATGCCGAGCCCTCGATGATCTTTTTGGTGCGCGGAGTCATATCCGACGGGGAAACGAGTCCGGGAGAGCCGACTCCCGTGATCTCGACCACGGTGTCCTTGATCGCCTCGACCTTGGCTCCTCTCGCGCTCATAATTCTGGATGCGGCGCAATCGGGGGTGGACAGAAGACCTAAGAGCAGGTGCTCACTGCCGATATAGGAATGTCCAAGATCCGAGGCGCAGGTCAATGCAACGTTCAGCGCGTATTGCGCCTTGGGTGTGAATTTGTTTGCCATGCTTGTTTCCTTTCTCAATACTTATGGCGGTCACGGCTCTCTTTCCGCTGCCTCGAGAGCCTGCAGGCGGCAGGAGATCAGCTTTGCCCGCGCCGTTCTGCATTCCTCCTCGCTACGGCATACCGAGCCGACGGCTGTTGCGACAGATGCGTTGAGACCGTCGGCAAGCAGAGAGCTTAAGGTGACGAAGCTGACGGGCGGGAGAGGCGAGCTGCCATCGTTGTGCGTCAGGGCAAGGCGAAGATCCGAGAGCAGAGAGAGAAATTCCGCCTCGTCCACCTCTCTTGCGTAACGGAGAATGCCAAACGCGCGCCATGCCTTGTCGTATATTAGTTTGCTCTTATCCTTGAAAATCATTCGCGAGACGGCGGCTTCATTTTGCGTCAGCTTATCGCAGATCGCCTCAAGGCGACAGCGCTCGTCGGCTTCGCAGCAATGGGTCGATGCCCGCTTGGAGACAAGAAAGACGTCTCCCGTGTTGTGCGGATGGAGCGAGAGGGGAGACAGCGTGACACCTGCCCTTTGACAGAGTGAGCGCGCTCTCTCGATCTGCTCCGATCTTGCAAGCGCGGGAAGGTAGAGCGCCACGCGGAATTCGGCGCCCGAGCCGCATTCCGTGGGGTCGGGGCTGAGATAGCCAAGCCTTTCCGAGTAGGCAAATTCAAATTCGCCGTCCAAAAGCTCCTCAGCTCCCGCGGCGATGTTCTGGCTTTCCGCAAGCGCGCGTCCCGAAAGGACAGATTGGATCGTGATCAGATTTTTTCCGCCTATGGCGACGGCAAGATTGCAGGGCTCGTTGAGATAGAGCGCGCGCTCTGCCTCCGCGTCGATAAAATCCCCGTCTACAAATTGCCTTTCGCCCAAGGCAAAGACCTCGAGGCTTCTTCCCGTGGGGACGGCTTCCTTGCGAAATCCGTTTTGCGACAGCAGAGCGTCGATGCTTCGGCAGGCCTCTGCGGCTTGCTGATTCTCTGCGCAGGCTCCGAACGGGATCCGCGAAAGATTGCGTATGTAGCGTGTTTTTGACCAAATATAATATTGCGGGCAATTGCCCTCCTTGTTGTACCAAGACATCAGTCTATCCTCCGACTATTCATTTTCAAGCGTTTTGATCTTGTCGCGCAGAGTGGCGGCAAGCTCGTAGTTTTCCTTGGCGACAGCGCCGGCGATCTGCTCCCTCAGCTCAGAAATTGCGGCGCGGCGCTCCATATATCTGCGGCGGGAGCGGGGCATTCTTGCCATTGGCAGCTGCCCGTCTCTTTTCGGATCGGAAAAGAGGAATGCCTCGAAGACGCCGTAGCACTCGGGGCAACCGACCCTGCCGCTGTGGGCAAGATTGGCGGCGGCGGTCTTGCAGTTGCTGCAAATGAGCGCGGGATCCTCGGGAATGATGAATATGCTCTCCTGCTCCTCGGCGGTGAGCAGGGAAGAGAGCGTCAGCTCGGGGAGATAGCCGCCCTTTTCCTCGCCGCTCTCCTCGGCGGAGCGAAGATTGCCAAGCTTGCCCTGCAGAGCGCCGCAGGATGCGCATAGCGCGTGTCTGCCGCCGCCCTCGTCCGCGTAAAAGAGCGTGGCCTTTTTATTTTTGCATTTTTCGCAGTTCATTTTGTCGTCCTTTCTCTTTTTTTACTTTTCTTTTGCGAATAAATTTTGATTTTCACCTCAATGCTTCAAATTGAGCGCGTTTCTCAATCTTATTTTACACAATGTGAGGCGAAAAAAAGGTCGTATTCTGTAGCGGAATGAAAAAAACTTGATTTTTATTTGCCGTTTGCCTGCATTCGCTTCTTTTCCGCGCCGAAAAGCGGCATACTGACACTCGTTTGTTGCCAATCGGACAAAATAATCGTTGAAATTTCCGTGTTCACCAATAGTTTACAAATGAACTTGCTAATTCAATTGACAAAAAATAGAAAATAAGGTATAATTAATTAAAATGGGTAAGAAGGTTTTCTTGTGGAAATAATATGAAGAGAACAATAAAATACCCGAAAAACGGAGGCATTCAAATGGATAAAAATCAGACAGCAGGTAACCTGAAAATCGCCTCCCTGTTCGATGCGGGAACCTTTGTTGAGGTAGGCGCTTACATTAAAAGAAGCGGCGATACCGAGGCATATGACGGCGTGATCTGCGGATACGGCTCTGTATCCGGCAAGCTGGCGTTCGCATTCGTACAGGACAGCGATAGAACGAAGGGAGCATTCGACGAGGCAGGCGCCAAGAAGATCGAAATGCTCTACGACATGGCAATCAAGAACGGCGCGCCCGTGGTTGGCGTGTTCGACAGCGCGGGTGCTGTCGTGCTGGACGGAAGTGCGGCACTTACAGCATACGGAAGATTTATCTCCTGCGTTGCGAAGGCGTCGGGTGTTGTACCTCAGATCGCGGTTTACGACGGTCTTTGTACAGGTATGGCGCTGACCGTTGCAAATATGTTTGACCTTTCGGTTAAGGTTGCGGATAAGGCGGAGCTTTATCTCACCGCCACCGCTAAGGATAAGGAGATCGCTTGCGCGATCGAGGCTAAGGACGAGGCAGAGGCTTTCGCTGTAGTGCGCAATCTGGTTGAGATCCTTCCTCAGAACAATATGGACGATGCAAGCCAGATGAGCGGCGACGATGCGGCTCGTGCAGTTGCCATCGACGGTCTTACGGGTAAGGCTCTCGTTGAAACGCTGGCAGATAACGGTGTATTTACCGAGATCTACGCGCAAAAGAGCGGAATCGTAACCGGCTTTGCCTTCTTCGGCGGCGTGCTCTGCGGTGTGGTTGCATCCGATAACACCTGCGATGCAGGTAAGATCGGCTTCCTTGGCGCAAAGAAGGCGGCTGATATGATCTCCTTCTGCGACCGCTTCGGCATTTCCTTGCTGACGCTGGTTGACAGCGAGGGACTTTGCGACTGTGCTTGCGCAAAGTGCACCGCAAGACTTGCGAGTGCCTATGCAAACGCAACCGTGGCAAAGGTTACCGCAGTTGTAGGCAAGGCTTACGGTGCGGGCTTCACGCTTCTCGGAAGCAAGGCGCTGGGAGCTGATCTTGAGCTCGCAACCGAAAATGCCGTGATCAGCGTGCTCAGTCCCGAGAGCGCAGTAGCATTCCTCATGAACGACAAGATCACCGCGGACAAGTCCCGTGCTGACGTTGAAAAGGAATGGTGTGAAAAGTACGCAAGCGCTGTTTGCGCGGCAGAGAAGGGCGACGTTGACGATATCGTCGAGGCGGTTACTCTTCGTGCACGCATCTGCTCTGCACTCTATATGCTTTCTTCCAAGGCAGACGGTACGCCTGACAGAAAGTATGCCAGAACTCCTCTTTGATCAATCGGAGGTCGAATATGAAAACAAGTAAGAAGATACGCATATTCGCTCTTGTTTCCGCGCTTATCATAACGCTCTTTACCGTATCCGTGTTTGCCGCTGAAAAGCTGGATCAGAATATGTCCGGCGCGGATATGACCTTCAGCGAAAGACTCGAATACGCATTGCAGGGAACGGTTACCGGTATGGTAATGGTCTTTGCGGTGTTGGCTCTGCTTTGGGGTATCATTTCACTTTCCAAGGTCGTATTTTACGATATTCCCAACAAGAAAAAGGCAGAGGCTGAAAAGAGCGCGGAGACCGATGCGGTGGCAAGTGCTCCCGCAGCACCTGTAACACCTGTTGCGGCACCTGCAGCACCTGTAGCAGCACCCGCGGCACAGGATGACGGTGAATTGGCGGCGATCATTACAGCCGCTGTTGCCGCGATGATCGAGAGCGGTGATTACGGAAACGAATTCGTCGGCGGATTCAGAGTTGTTTCCTTTAAGAGAAGCACAAGCAGAGCTTGGAACAGAAAATAATGCACGAAGCTGCGTGAAGGCTATCTTCTACCGATAGTAGTTCAACTGCTTCACGCGCGGTTTTGCCCGAGGGCAAAACGTATCAAAATAAATTTGTGCCGCATTTTGCGGCGGAATGGAGATTAATCATGAGAAGATTTAACGTAACCGTTAACGGTGTCACATATGACGTAGTGGTTGAAGAGGTTGGCGGCGCTCCTGCAGCAGCTCCCGCAGCAGCTCCCGCAGCAGCCCCCGTAGCAGCCCCCGTAGCAGCCCCCGTAGCAGCTCCCGTAGCAGCTCCCGTAGCAGCACCTGCGGCAGCACCTGCAGCAGCTCCTGCAGGCACAGCAGGCGCAGTTGCTGTCAAGGCTCCTATGCCCGGTACCATTATGAAGATCAACGTAGCACCCGGTCAGGCAGTTAAGAAGGGCGACGTTCTCTGCGTGCTCGAGGCTATGAAGATGGAAAACGATATTTCCGCTCCTCAGGACGGTGTGGTTGCTTCCGTCAACGTTCAGAAGGGCGCATCGGTTCAGACTGAAGAAGTTCTCGTAACCCTCAACTGACAGCTGCTTTCCAAAAATATCATTACGAAAGGATTTGTATAGATGGAAGGCATCTTAGACACAATAAAGAATTTTATTGGCAGCATGGGCTTCAATTATATTGTCGATTGCTATAACGAAGAAGGCGTTTGGATGGGATGGCAGTATCTCGTTATGTATCTGATCTCCTTCGTGCTGATCTATCTTGCAATCGCAAAGGGATTTGAGCCTCTGCTCCTTCTCCCCATCGCGATTGGTATGTTGCTTACCAACCTGCCCGGTGCCAATCTGTATCATCTCGATTTCTGGATCGACGATACGGGAAAGCTGACCGTGCTTGAATCGATCAAGCTGGTCATCAACAAGGGCGGATTCCTTGATCTGCTCTATATGGGCGTAAAGCTCGGTATCTATCCCTGTATTATCTTTATGGGTATCGGTGCGATGACCGACTTTACTCCTCTGATCGCAAACCCCAAGTATTTCCTTATCGGTGCGGGCACACAGCTCGGCGTATTCGTGGCGTTCTCTGCGGCATTCATGTCGGGCTTCTACACCATCGGTCAGGCAGCATCGATCGGTATCATAGGCGGTGCGGACGGTCCTACGGCGATCCTCGTTACCAAGACCTTGGGTCCCGCGATCCTTGGCGCGGTTGCGATCGCGGCGTATTCCTACATGGCGCTGATCCCGATGATCCAGCCTCCCTTTATGAAGGCGCTCACCACGAAAAAGGAGCGCTTGATCAAGATGGACAAGCTTCGTCCCGTGTCCAGACTTGAAAAGCTTGTTTTCCCCGTGCTGGTAACCTTCGTTGTCGGTATTCTCGTTCCCGATGCGCTTTCCCTTGTGGGATGTCTGATGTTCGGTAACATTCTGAACGTTTGCGGCGTGACGGAGCGTCTTTCCAAGACCGTGCAGAATGAGTTTATGAACATTATCACGATCCTGCTCGGCATCTCGGTCGGTGCTACCGCGTCTGCGGCAAACTTCCTCAGTATGCAGACCGTCGTGATCATTGTCTGCGGTCTTGTTGCGTTCTGTATCTCCACCATTGGAGGTCTGCTCACCGCAAAGATCATGAACTGGCTCTCGGGCGGTAAGATCAACCCCCTCATCGGCTCGGCGGGCGTTTCCGCGGTTCCTATGGCGGCAAGAGTTTCTCAGATCGTAGGACAGAAGGAGGATCCCTCCAACTTCCTGCTTATGCACGCGATGGGTCCCAACGTGGCAGGCGTTATCGGCTCTGCCGTTGCAGCAGGCGTATTCCTCTCCTGGATCGGCTGATCTGCATAAAGATTATAGAAAGGTAAGGTTTTAGATAAATGGCACAGGTAAAAATTACCGAAACAGTATTGCGTGACTCTCACCAATCTCTTGTTGCTACAAGAATGACCACCGAGGAGATGCTCCCCATACTTGCCGAGATGGACAAGGTGGGCTACCACTCCCTTGAGGCTTGGGGCGGCGCGACCTTCGATGCTTGTATGCGATTCCTCAACGAGGATCCCTGGGAGAGACTCCGCAAGATCAGAGCAGAGGTGAAGAACACCAAGCTTCAGATGCTCTTCAGAGGACAGAATATCCTCGGATACCGTCACTACAGCGACGACGTTGTGGAATACTTCGTTCAGAAGTCTATTGCCAACGGTATCGATATTATCAGAATTTTCGACGCGCTCAACGATCCCCGTAATCTGACCACCGCGATCAACGCGACAAAGAAAGAGGGCGGTCACGTGCAGGCGGCGTTCAGCTACACTACGGGTCCCGTTTATACGATGGATTATTATTCCAAGTACGCAAAGCAGCTTGAGGAAATGGGCGCAGACTCCATTTGTATCAAGGATATGGCAGGCCTTCTCAAGCCCTACGATGCGTATGAGCTCGTTAAGACCCTTAAGGCGAGCACTAAGCTTCCCATCCAGCTCCATACCCACTATACCGCGGGTCTCGCTTCCATGACCCTTCTGAAGGCGATCGAGGCAGGCGTTGACGTTGTGGATACCGCGATCTCTCCCATGGCGATGGGTACCTCTCAGCCTCCTACAGAGACCCTCGTTGCAACTCTGCAGGGAACAGAGTACGACACAGGCCTCGACCTTGATCAGCTCAATAAGATATGCAAGCACTTCACACCTCTGCGTGAAAGATATCTCGCGGAAGGACTTCTCAACCCCAAGGCTCTGAAGGTAGACGTAAACGCGCTGCTTTATCAGGTGCCCGGCGGAATGCTCTCCAACCTGATGTCTCAGCTGAAGCAGGCAGGCAAGGAGGACAAGCTGACCGAGGTTCTCGAAGAGGTTCCGAGAGTAAGAGCAGACGTGGGCTATCCTCCTCTGGTTACTCCTTCCTCTCAGATCGTTGGTACACAGGCTGTGTTCAACGTGCTGAACGGCGAGAGATATAAGATGGTCACCAAGGAATTCAAGGGCGTGGTTCGCGGCGAGTACGGTAAGACTCCCGTAGCCATCGATCCCGAGTTTGTCAAGAAGATCCTCGGCGAGGATGCGAAGGTTATCGACTACCGTCCCGCAGACGATCTGAAGCCCGAGCTCGAAGCGCTCCGTGCGGCGATCCCCGCAGGATATCTGGAGCAGGACGAGGACGTGCTGTCCTACGCGCTCTTTGAGCAGGTAGCGCTCAAGTTCTTTGAGTACAGAAAGAATCAGAAGTATGGCGTTGACGGCAACGCAGATGCTGCCACAGGCGTTCATACAGTTTAAAAATACGATTTTGGGGAGAAGCAGTGCTTCTCCCCAAAGGCGTGAATACGGTGAACTTAATCAAAAATGATTACGATTTGCCGCCAAATCATCACAAAAGAAAGATCGTTTGATAAAAATGGAAAAAAACTACGACTTAAAAAAGGCCTTTAAGATCGGCTTTGTTTGTATTTTTACATATCTCATCAATTATTACATCCGCAAGTTGCTTCCCGTTCTGTCCACGGATATGATCGGAAGCGGGGAATATACCGAGGCGCTTTACGCGCTGATGTCCTCCACCTATATGATTGCCTACGCGGTGGGGCAGCTGATCAACGGCGTGATCGGCGACTATATCAAGCCGAAATACATGGTGTCGTTGGGACTTACCGTGTCAAGCGCGGGTCTGTTTGTATTCTCATTCGTGAGCTCGTCGCTTGCCGATGTGGTTGCCTTTGGTATCATCGGCTTCGGACTCTCGATGATGCGTGGCCCTCTAGTCAAGGTCATTTCGGAGAACACCAAGCAGAAATACGCTCGCGTGTGCTGTACATTTCTGTCCTTCGTCTCCTTCAGCGGACCCTTGCTGGTAGGACTTGTGGCGGCGTTTATGGATTGGAAGACCGTGTTCGTTTTCTCCGCGTTCTTTTCCCTTGCCATCGCGATCTTTGCGTTCGTTACGCTGACGCTTTTTGAGAAAAAGGGAATGATCGTGCCGATCGAAGCCAAGGGCGCTGACGGAAAGCGGGAGAAGGGAAGCTTCTGGAGCGTTTTCAAATTGGATAATTTCGTGCTGTACATTTTTATCGGAATCATTGTGGAGACGATGGCGATCTCGCTGGATCAGTGGCTGACGATCTTCTTTACGGGGCATCTTGCCATCAGCGAGGCTACCTCCAAGAGCATTTTCTACGTGATCAGCATACTTCGCGCGATCTGTCCCTTCCTCAGCCTTTTGATCTTCAAGATCGTAAAGGGGCGCGACCTGCTTCTGATCAGGATCGCATATACGGTGGCGGCGTGTCTGTTTGTGCTGATGTTCTTTATCGGCGATCCTTGGGTCAACGTGGTGCTTCTGACCCTTGCGCTGATGTGCGCAAGCGTTGCGTCGGCAACGATGTGGAGCATCTATATTCCGAGTCTCGGCAAATCCGGCAAGGTGTCGGGAGTCAACGGCATTCTCGACAGCTTCGGATATGCGGGCGCGTCGGTAATGAATCTGATCTTTGCGGTGATCTGGACGAGCTTCAGCGGAGGCGGTCTGATCCTTACCTGGGCGGGATTTGTTGCCGCGGGCGCCGTGATTACGCTGTTTGGTAAAAAGAGAGCTGTTGAAGAGTAAGTTTGAAAAAATTAGATATTATGAATCCCCGAGAGCTTTCTGCGATGCGCAGAGCTCTCGGGGATTTGGGCTAATTTGGAGGACGCGTGCCTCCGACGGCGAGCTTTTTTGAAAAAAAGCTCGGCAAAAAACTTTCCCGAAAAAGGAGAAAAAGTAGCCATTTTGCAATAGAAAACGGTGGTTATTTCAATCAAAATTTTACTGCTATCGTGTTTCGTGTGAGTTTCAAACTCTTTATAAATATAGGATTTAGTGTTTACTTGCAACACGATAGTAGATAAATTATGATTTAAAATCGAAACGGTTTAAAAGGACAATTTGGGGACATTTATTCCTTTTTTCGGCGTGTTCTTTTTTGCTAAGCGCAGGATGGCGCTTGCGCCTCCGGCTGAGCGTAGCGAAGCAGTTTTCATTTGTGCCTCTGGTGTCAAAGAAAAAAGCGGGTAAACGATTTGAAAAGGCTTTGTGTACAAAGGGAAACTCACTTTGCAAAGCGAAGTTCCCCCGCACCTTTGCACAGAAAGGGGAACCCCCCACTTGTGCGGTTCCCCTCTGCCAAGCTTTGCTTGGCATTCACCCCTCTGTGGCGCTTTCGAACGATAAGGAGTTTCGCCCTCTGCGGAGGGCGACCGCCGATCGCGGCGGCTCCGACGAGCTTTTGAAAAAGCTCGAGCAAAACTTTCAATAAGACATCGCCGTGGTGTTTTAACAAACCGTCATATCCCAATTTGAGCCGCGAAATTCTTCCCGCAAGTCACAATACGCTTTTTATCAATTCAGGCATTTCTGCGGAAAGATACGCTATGGCGTCCTTTGTGTGACTCGTCCACAGCTCTGTCATCGACGGTGTCAGAACAAGCGGCATTCTGTGATGCACGGGAGTGACGGACTCGTTTGCGCTTGTGGTGAGTATGACGAAGCGCGCGCCGTCGGGATCGTTCCGATAAAGTCCCGCAAGGCAGGAGAGCGGGGAATCGGGAAGGTTGAATCTGTATTTTTCTTTGCTTTTTGACCACTCATAGTAGCCGTTGGTGGGGATGATGCATCTCCGATTGAGAAAGCAATCGCGAAAAAACGGCTTTTCCATAACCGTTTCGGCTCTTGCGTTGATGATTACGCCCTTATGGTTGAAGCCTTGAAAGCCCCATTTGCCGGGGATCGGGCGGTTTCCCGCGCCGCAGAGGATCGGAACCGTCTCCGTTGGGAAAATTTCGCCCGATTTCAGGCTGACGGCAGGGTAAGCCGCCCTCAAGTGGTCGTAAAGCCTTTTCATATCAATGCTTGTGTCCTCTTCCGTGACGTAGCGACCGCACATACTGTTGCCTCCTTTTGCGAGTATAGATGGGTATGTTTCCTTGCGTTTTTTAAAATGAAAGAACAAATGTATCAAAAATTATTGACAAAACGGCGGATTGGGTGTATAATGAACAATAAAGAACGAGCGTTCTATATTTATATGATACATCAAAATCATCAAATTGTCAAGTGGCTGTGAGGATTTTATTTTGAAAAAACGGGAGGGCTTATGTACAGGAGCATATTGCATTGTGATATGAATAATTTTTACGCGTCGGTGGAGTGCCGAATGGATCCCACTCTCAGGGGGCGACCCGTTGCCGTTTGCGGCGAGACTGAGGACAGGCACGGCATCGTGCTGGCCAAAAATTATGAGGCAAAGGCATACGGCGTGGCTACGGGGGAGGCTGTCTGGCAGGCGAAAAGGAAATGCCCCCGCCTTGTGATCGTGCCGCCGCATTACGACGAGTACGTCCAATATTCAAGGGCGGCGCGGCAGATATACGAGTGCTATACCGATCAGATCGAGCCCTTGGGGTTGGACGAGTGCTGGCTGGACGTTACGGGAAGTGAGGCGCTTTTCGGGTCGGGCGAGCGGATCGCGCACGAGATCAGGGAGCGGATCAAGAGCGAGCTTGGGATCACCGCCTCGGTGGGAGTCTCCTTCAACAAGGTGTTTGCCAAGCTTGGGAGTGATATGAAAAAGCCCGATGCCGTTACCGTGATCACGCCCGAGCGCTTCAGAGAGGAGATCTGGCATCTTCCCGCGTCGGATATGCTTGGGGTCGGACGGGCTACCGACAAAAAGCTGTGCCGCTTGGGGATACACACCATAGGAGATCTGGCAAGGTATCCCTGCGCCTGCCTGCGGAAAAAATTCGGAAAATGCGGCGAGGATATATGGCGATATGCCAACGGACTTGACGTATCGCGGGTGGTCACGCGGCAGGTCGACGACCTTGACAAGACGGCAGGGCACGGCATAACCGCAAGGGAGGATCTGATCGATAACGGGGAGGTGTGGGTCTTTTTGCTGGAGCTGGCGCAGAACGTGGGTCATCGCCTGCGCTTGTTTGAAAAACGGGCGCGCGGAGTGGCGGTGGCGATCAGAGACGTTTCTCTGTCCGAAAAGCAATGGCAATGCAGGCTGCCTTATCCCACGCAGAGCCCCTATACCATCGCCGAGGCGGGGCTGAAGCTGTTTGAGAAAAATTACAATTGGTTTCGGCCGATACGCTCGGTGTCGATCCGCGCCATCGACCTTGTTTCGGAGGACGTGCCGCAGCAGCTTGACGTATTCACCGACGCGCGGGCTCTCGAGAAAAGGGAAAGGCTTGACGGGGTGGTGGAGAGCCTGCGAGGGCAGTACGGAAGCACCATCATCCGCAACGCGATCCTGCTGAATATACCCAAAATGCCGGGGCACGACGTGCTGAACAGAAAGGTGCAGCTTAAGGGCACGTAAGACGCTGTTTCTTTATTTTGTGCACTTTTTTAGTTGTCTATTTTATCTATTTTGTTTGTTATGACTTTAAAGTAGGGGCAAAATAATAACAAATTGTAAATTGTGCAAATTATAATGTCATTTTTTACAAAAAAGTAGTTGACAAATTGGTTATTTTGTAATATAATTGTTTACAATGACGCAAAGAAGTTTGCACTTTTACGTTTGGAATGCTTTGATCTTTGTGCAAAAAGATAAGAGTTTTGCCAAATTGACCAAAGTCCATTCTTATTACTGATTTCGGAGAACTATCATGCCGCGTTTTTTTGTCAGAAGAAACCAGATCGAAAACGGCGTGGTCACCATACTCGGTGACGATGCGCATCATATCTCCCGCTCGCTTCGTATGGCGGCAGGGGAGCATATCACCGTTTGCGATATGCAAAAGACCGAATACCTTTGCGTTCTGGAGGGCTTTCTTCCCGACAGAGTTCTGGCAAGAGTGGAGAGCGAGAGCAGGTGCGATACCGAGCCTCCCTTTGCGGCGCATCTTTATCAGGCGCTCCCTAAGGGAGAAAAGCTTGACAGCGTGATCCAGAAGTCGGTGGAGTGCGGCGTTTCCTCGATCACCACCTTTATGAGCGAGCGTTGCATCGCCAAGGAGAAGGGCGACGAGGAAAACAAGCTGCGCAGGCGCAATAAGATCGCCCTTGAGGCTGCCAAGCAATCGGGCAGGGGACTTGTGCCCGAGGTGTGGGCTACCGTGTCCTTTGGCGAGATGCTGAAGCGCGCGGGAGAGGCGGACATCAAGCTCTTTTGCTACGAGGGTGACGGCACCCGATCGATGAAGGAGGTCCTTTCGGAGGAAAGGGCAAGACTTGCGGCATCGGGAGAGGACAGATCGCCAAGCATTGCGGTGGTGATCGGCAGTGAGGGCGGATTTTCCCTTGCGGAGGTGGAAAGAGCGCGCGAGGCGGGGCTGATTCCCGTGGGCCTTGGAAAAAGGATCCTGCGCACAGAAACAGCGTCGGGCTTTGTGCTCGGATGCCTGTGCTATGAATTTGAATTTGAATTATAATTTATTATCATAAAAAAGCCGAAAAGGCGTAAAATAATTATTATAAGGAATAAAAAAAGACACAAAAGGGGTTTAAAAAATGGCTAACAGATTGTTTCAGAATGTAATTCATCAGATGAAGACGGCGGTTGACCGTGTTATCGGTGTTATTGATGAAAACGGAGTTGTCATCGCTTGCTCGGAGCTTGTAAAGATAGGCGAGATCAAGCAAGGTGTTCGCGACGAGCTTACATATTCCACAGACATCGCGGTTTCGGGAGGCTATACCTACCGTCCCATTTCCATCGGCGCAAAGAATGAATACATCGTATTCATGGAGGGCGAGGATAAGATGGCTGAGAAGATGTCCAAGCTTTTGGCGGTTTCTCTTTGCAACATCAAGAATCTTTACGACGAAAAGTACGATAAGGGACTCTTCATCAAGAACATCATCCTTGATAATATCCTTCCCAGCGATATTTATATCAAGTCCAAGGAGCTTCACTTCAGCTCTGAGGAAAGCAGAATCGTATTCCTCATCAAGTTCTTCGGCAAGACCGACGTTATGCCCTTCGAGATGCTGCAGAATATGTTCCCCGATAAGAGCAAGGACTACGTCATCAGCGTTGGCGAGCACGACGTTGTGCTGGTTAAGGACGTAAAGCCCGATGCGGATATCAAGGACATCGAGAAGATCGCAACCAATATCTCCGATACCCTCACCTCCGAGTTCTACACCAAGGTCAATATCGGTATCTCTACCGTTGTAGACAACCTGAAGGACCTTGCGCGTGCTTATAAGGAAGCACAGGTAGCGCTTGACGTAGGCAAGGTATTCGAGACCGAAAAGAATATCATCAGCTACGAGAATCTCGGTATCGGAAGACTGATCTATCAGCTTCCTACCACACTTTGCGATATGTTCCTCCAGGAGGTATTCAAGAAGGGTAGCCTTGAGTCTCTCGACCGCGAGACGCTCATGACCATTCAGTGCTTCTTCGAGAACAACCTCAACGTATCCGAAACCTCCAGAAAGCTTTTCGTACATAGAAATACTCTGGTTTACAGACTTGAAAAGATCCGCAAGATCACAGGCCTTGATCTGCGCGAGTTTGAGCATGCGATCACCTTTAAGGTTGCGCTGATGGTCAAGAAGTATCTCGGCAGCAAGCCCTCCAAGTTCTGATAATTTTCAGCAATTTATACCGACCCCTATATAAGCGGGACACCTGCGTTTTTTATCTCGGGTGTTTCGCTTATTGAATTGTAACCGACTAAATTGATGGATTGTTAACAAATACAGGCTCGAAATCGGTTGGCGATTTGTACGTGTTGACGGATTTCGGCAATCTGTTTACAGAAAGGTTAGAATATGAAGCAACAAAAATATACAGTAAAGGGTCTGTGCTCCGAGGAGCGGAGCGAGGTCGTATTGCGTACGCTGAATACGGTGATACCCGAGGCGTACGCTGCCTCCTGCAATATTGAGGATTCGTCCTTGACCTTTTCCATAAAATTCGATAAGAGAACTCAGCACGATGCCGAGCAGAGGCTTGGCGGTGCGTTGGCGGCGCTGGGCTTTGAGCTCATCCTTCCCGCAAACGTCAATACCTATGCTTACGTGGGCGACAAGCCGAAGAAAACGAGAATGATCCCCACGGCTGTGGCGGTGTCCCTCATCGCCGCGTTTATGGCGCTGACGCTGCTGTTCACCTTCGCTGCCTGCGATCTTTTCAGCGTGGGAAGCTCGGGTCAGCAGGGCAATCTCGGAGGCGTGACCGAGATCCACATCGACGGCGCAAATCTGCCCGACTACGTGGAGGATCTGGTAAAGCTTGACGAGATCTTCAAAATGTATTCCTACGACGGCATTGATCAAGAGGCAATGGGCGCGGCGATGCTGAAGGCCTATATCGCGGCAACGGGCGACGTTTATGCCGAGTATATGACGGCGGAGGAATTTGACTCCTACAATTCCGAAAGCGCAGGCGAATTCGTGGGAATCGGTGTGTCGATCGTCAACTCTACCGTTGAGATCAACGGCTACACCTACAAGGTTATGGAGATCATCTCTGTCTTCGCCGATTCTCCCGCGCAGGAGAACGGTGTTCGCGTTGGTGACTGCATTATGTACGTTGGCGGCGGCGAGGAAAGAACGCTGGTTGACGTATTGGGCTATACCGAAGCGCTGAATACCATGCTTGGCGAAGCGGGAACCAAGGCTGAATTTACCGTCTTCAGACCCGATAAGACACAGGAGATCGGTTATAAGGAGATCAACTTCTCCATTGAGAGAAGAAAGGTCATTACGGAATCGGTCAACTACCGCATCAGCGAGACCGACAGCCGCGTTGGTATCGTGAATATCACCGGCTTTGATCAGACCACCGCGCCTCAGTTCTGTGAGGCTGTGGATGCGTTGCTTGCCGAGGGATGCGAATACTTTGTATTTGACGTGCGAAACAATCCCGGCGGAGCGCTTGCATCTATTGAGGCTGTGCTGTCCTATTTCCTTGACGAGGGAGATCTGATCGTCTCTACCGAGGCGGCGGACGGCTCCAAGCAGGAGGACTACGTTGCCGTCAGAAATTACGGCGCGCAGTACGAGGGCTACAACGTCAAGAGAAGCGATATCGGAAAGTACAAGGGCCTGAAATCGATCGTTCTCGTAAATCAGAACTCCGCAAGCGCGGCAGAGCTCTTTACGGCAACCTTCCGTGATTACGGTCTTGCCGAGATCGTGGGTATGACCACCTACGGAAAGGGCTGTATGCAGACCATTATTCCTCTTGAAAGATACGGTCTTGAGGGCGGCTTGCGCGTGACTACCGCAATGTATTTCTCCAAGAGCCATACGGTCTATCACGGTACGGGAATCGTGCCCGACCACACCGTGGAGCTCAGCGAGGAGGCTCTTGAATACAATTTCTTCCTTCTCCCCGAAGCGCTTGACGATCAGCTGCTGACAGCCATCGATCTGCTTACAAAATAACAAATTATTTATTACAATTATAAGGAGTAATTATCATGTCCACTAAAAAACAGATGCTTTACACCCCCGAAGGATATAAGGTCCTCACAGACGAGCTCAACTACCTCAAGACGGTCAGAAGAGAAGAAATCAAGGAAGCCATTGCGGTTGCAAAGGGCTTCGGCGACCTTTCCGAGAACGCTGAGTACGATGAGACAAGAAACGATCAGGCCAAGACCGAGGCGAGAATCAAGGAGCTTGAGGAGCTGGTTGAGAACGCGGTTGTGGTTGACGAGACAAAGCTCGACACAAGCGTTGTTTCCCTTGGCTCTACCGTAACCGTTTACGACGTTGAGGAGGACGAGGAGATCGTTTACAGCATCGTTGGCTCCAACGAGGCAAACCCCATGGAGTGCAAGATCAGCGACCAGTCTCCTATCGGCAAGGCACTTATGGGTGCTCGCGCAGGTGACACCGTTGTGATCGAGGTTCCTTACGGCACCGTTCACATGGAGGTTAAGGACGTAACCAGAAGCCAGAAGGCAGAGGATTGATCAATCATATGAGAGACAACAAGGATTTCGACGAGTCAAAGCTTGATGCGGCGGAAATCAAGTTGACCTCGTCAAACCGAGTGCTTGGATGGCTGGAGAATTTCTGGTACTATCACAAGTGGAAGGTAATCATAATACTGTTTTTTGCGGTTATTCTGACCGTCGGA
This sequence comes from Clostridia bacterium, assembly GCA_017462125.1. Next base: position 20,617 of record JAFTRQ010000186.1, read on the forward strand.
GTGGTGCAGATGGTGAACAAGGAGGAATCCGACGCCACGGTGGTTGTTGCCGTTCCCGCGGATCTGTATGCCGAGCATATCGAGGGGATCGATAACGTGCTGACGGCTCTGATCCCCACGGGCGGAGAGAGCGGAGCGAAAAATCTCACGCTGATCACCTATCCCATCTATTCCGAGGATGAGCTGAAGGCGGCGAACGAAGCCGAGACCGACGAAGACGGAAAATACGTACAGAAGGTGCTGCAATCCTATAATACCTCGAAGATCGAGGAGTACAGAAGCTATTTGCAGACGGGAGAGTGCTCCATTTTGTTCGTCAGCGAATATCTTTACGCAAATCTTCGTGATCAGAACCGTTTGCGTCCTGTCTCGGAGGTGTTCGGTGAAGCGGCTCCTGCGGGTACGATGTCGGACGGATACGGCATCCGTCTTGGAGATACATATCTGTACGAGTACTTTGACGAGCTGAAGGTGTTGCCCGAGGATACGGTCATCTGCCTGATGCGATCCTATATCTGGGGAGCAAGCTCCGATGAGGAAAAGTACGGTGAGATCGAAGAATATTATAAAAAGATCGTGACCTTTGGTAACTGATCAAAACGAAAATGCCGATTCGCTTATGTGGATCGGCATTTTGCTTCAGAAAAGAGACATATTGATGAAAAAAACACTTTTTGGTAATTTGCTGTTGTTGTTTGCCGCCGTGATCTGGGGCTTTGCCTTTGTGGCGCAGGTGATCGGTGTGGAGAGCGGGCTTGGACCCGTCAGCTTCAATGCGATCCGCTTTGGCTTGGGCGCGTTGGTGCTGCTTCCCGTTGTTCTGATCCTCGAGCGCAAGAAAAAGGGCTCCGAGAATAAAAGGACCCTGCTTATAGGATCGCTTGTCAGCGGTGTGATGCTGTTCTTTGCCGCAAATCTGCAGCAGTACGCGTTGTCTGTCAACGCAAATCCCGGATTTGCCGGCTTTATCACCGCCCTTTATACCGTGTGGACTCCCGTGGCGTATTTCTTCATTTTCAAGAAGAAAACCGCGGCGAACGTATGGGTGGCGGTTGCCGTGTCGATTCTGGGCTTCTATCTGCTTTGTATGACCGACGGCGGTGGGATCACCTTTGGAATCGACGTGATCCTTCTGCTGATCAGCACGTTGTTCTGGACGGCGCAGATCCTTTCCGTGGATCATTTTGTTGACAAGGTCAGCCCCTTGAAGCTTTCGGTGGGGCAATATACCGTTTGCACGCTGCTGTCCTTTGCCTATGCATTCCTTTTCGAGAGAGAGACGCTGACCGTGGCAGCGGTAATGGATGCCAAATGGTCGATCCTCTACTGCGGCATTTTGTCGGTTGGCGTGGCATATACCCTTCAGGTAGTGGGGCAGAGAATGACCAACCCCGTTTTCGCGGTGATCCTGATGTCTACCGAGTCGGTCTTTTCCGCCATCGGTGGCGTGCTGTGGAATCTTATCGTGCCTGTGGCTCTGCAGGTGGATCAGAATATCAGCGCGATCGGCTACGTGGGATGTGCCGTGATCTTTGCGGGAGTTGTTCTGTCACAGGTCGATTTTATTGGAATTTGGAGAGCGAGAAAGGAGAATAGGATATGAAGCTTTTGTTCAAGCAACGCTTTTTTTCGTGGTTTGACAGCTATGACGTCTACGACGAGGCGGGGAATACGGTCTTCAGCGTAGAGGGCAAGCTTTCTTGGGGAAAGAGGCTTGAGATCCACGATGCCTCGGGCGCCCACGTCGGCACGTTGAAGCAAAGGCCGTTTTCCTTCCTGCCCACCTTCGAGATCTATCTCGGAGAGCGGTATATTGGGTGCGTGCAAAAGGAATTTACCTTTTTCAAGCCGTCCTTTCACATCGATTGCAACGGTTGGCACGTTGACGGCGAATGGTGGGAGTGGGATTACGAGATCCACGACCACGGCGGACGTCTTGTTGCAAGCATCTCAAAGGAGGTCTTTAATTGGACCGACACGTACGTCATTGGGGTGTACGATCCTGCCGATGCGGTTGCCGCGCTGATGGTGGTGCTTGCCATTGATGCGGAGAAGGATAATAGGAATTAATATACATAAAACCACCGCGTGGAGTGTTTCTGCGGTGGTTTTTACATTGGGTTGTTATTATGTTCATTTCTTGTCACCGGCGACAAGAAACGAACCAAAGAAACGCCGCTTGGGGTAGGGGGAGGTTTCATAAATCAAAACGCAGCGGAGCCGCATTTTAATTTATTTCAACATCTCCTCCTCGCCCAAGACCCCACCCCCTCTGTGAGCTTTCACCCCTTCGGGGTGCGCTCACGAGCGCGGGTTTGTCAATTGGAACAAGTAAAAACCTTCTGCCGCCCTTTAAACTGTAGCCGTGATCTTATTAAAACCGAAGATTCTGCAATCAGCGTCTTTTTCAACGATTTTATTAAGATCACGGCTACAACATAAGCGCTTGAGATAGAATATGCAGCTTTCCTTTGGTGAGAAGCAAATGCTTGCATTTGCGAGACGAAGCGCAGCGTAGGCAGATTTCACTCCGGCAGTTTGCAGAAAAGTTACATAATAAGAATTCCCCGCGCGGACCATTGGTGGTCTGCGCGGGGGTTTTGTAAAGTCACATATCGACGATCAGAAGCTTTTTGCTGTGGGAATCAAGGGCGTGGAAGTCCTCGATAACGTAACGGTTATCATCCGAGTCGCGGACTCTGACGCGTCCGTCGTCGTAAACTCTGATATCGGTATTACGGTTGCGGATATCAAATTCCTTGATGCCGCGGTCGGTGTCAACGCACCAATGCAGGGTTCCGTATTTCTCGGAGATCGAAACGATCCTTGTGATATGGGGAACCAGATAGTAGTCATCGAGGCTGGCACGGATCGCGTTGCGGGAATCCTTGTCGAGCTCAGCGAGCGCTCTGATGATGCCGATCTCCTTATTTTCCTTATCCAAGAGGGTAATGTACTCGTCCGCGCGGTTGACGGGGAAGAGGCGACGGGGCTCAAGCGGCTCGTGCACGGTTCCGTCGGAGAGGGTCAGCGTAACAAGATTGTTTTCGTACGCGGTGATTCTGTCGTCTCGGCCGATGAAAAGTCTTTTTTTCATTTCTACAGCTTTGTTTTCGGTACTCATAGTCTCTCCTCCTCACGCATTTTTTCCGCATCGGCGGTCATAGATTGGATCTGTACAAGCTTATAATATTTGCCCTTCAGCGCCATCAGCTCCTCGGGAGAACCGTTCTCGATGATCTTACCGTTGTCAACCACAAGGATTCTGTTTGCCTTACGCAGCGTCGAGAGACGGTGCGCGATCATCAGCGTGGTCTTGCCCGCGATCAAGCGGTCGATCGCTTCCTGAATGAGGTGCTCGGTCTCGGAGTCGACCGCGGCGGTTGCCTCGTCGAAGATCAGGAAGGAGGGGGATTTCAGCACGGCACGGGCGATGGAGATACGCTGCTTTTCACCGCCGGATACACCGACACCGCGCTCACCCAGCATAGTGTCGTATGCGTCGGGCTGGCGGGCGATAAAGCCGTGGGCGTTTGCAACGTCTGCCGCGTGGATGACGTCCTCAATAGAGGCGTCGGGGTTACTGTAGGCGATGTTGTTGAAGATGGTGTCGCTGAACATCATTGGCTCCTGCTGAACGTAACCGATCTGTCCGCGGTATGCCGAGAGGTCAAAGTTCTTGATGTTATGTCCGTCAACAAGGATCTCACCGGAATAACCGTCGTAGAAGCGCATCAGAAGGTTGACGAGAGTGGATTTACCCGAACCGGTGGTTCCGACGATACCGACAACCTCACCGGGCTCGATGGTGAAGGTTACGTCGTCAAGCACCTTCTTGGTGCGGTCGAAGGAGAAGCCAACGTGCAAGAACTCGATCTTACCCTGAAGCTTGTCGGGAACGACGTAGGATTCTGCCTGTGTCTCGGGCTCGGCCTCAAGGATATCAAGGATCTTTTCTGTGGAAGCAAGCGCGCCCTGGAAGGAGTCGGACAGGTTTGCAAAGAAGGTAACGGGGTTATAGAACATAGACGCGTAGGAGATGAAGGAGACTACAAGACCTGCAGAATAGCCTTCCTCGCCTGCGATAACCTTGCTACCGCCCACGCCCCAGATGATCAGGGAGCCGCAGGTGACAAGGAACGCGATGATCTGCGGGAAGCTTGTTGCCAGCTTACCGATCTTCAGATCCATCTTCAGCCATTCGGTGTTCTTCTCCTCAAACTTCTTTGCGGAGCGCTTTTCACCTGTGAAGGATTTTACGACCTTGATACAGGGAATGGTGTCGGAGAGGGTTGCGAATACCGCGCTCCAACGCTTCCAGATACGGCGATAGTAGGGTCTGATCTTCAGCGCGAAGATTCGTGTGAAGATAACGATGAAAATAACGGGGATCAGGGAGAACAGCGTCAGGGTGGGGTTGAGGGTCAGCATAATGATGATGATACCCACAAGCTGGAACGCGTGAACAACTGCCTCCTGCGTAATTCTCAGAATAAAGCCCTGAAGGGTTGCGGAGTCGCCCGCGATACGGTTGATGACAGAGCCCGTGGAGGTCTTGTCGTAGAATCGCATAGGCAGGTACTGCGCCTTCAGATAGATGTCGCTTCGAAGAGCGGCAACAGCCTTGTCACCGATGGTTCTCATAAAGTAGGAGCGGAGGATACCAAGGGTGTACTGAATAATATAGGTGCAAAGCAAGCAGGCGATCATGGTAAAGAGTAAGCGACCTTGCTCGGTGCCTGCGTAATCGGCGATCTTATTGAGGATCGAGATAGAGGATGCTTTTCCGTTGAAAACGACGTCAACGATAAAGCCCGTAATGGTGGGGGGAACCAGCGCCAGCGCCGTGGTGATCAGCGAAAGAATGATACAGACGATCAAAAGTGGGATGTGGGGCTTGACGTACTTGGAAAACTGCTTGACGATCTTTAATTTGGAGCGGCACATGATACATTCCGCGCCGGGATGGAGCAGAGTACGTCCGCACTTGGGACAAACGCTGAGCGCGCGCTCAAAGGTGACCGCTATGATCGCCGCCTCTTCATTCAGATCTGCGCCCTCGTTGATGTGATTGATAAAGAGCGCGGATGCGTCGCAAAGGGAAGCCACCGCATAGGTGTAGCGGAAGAAGACTACGCGCTTGCCATCCGGCATTTTTGCGGACAGCGTTGCGTTACCGTACATTCTCTTGGATTGCACCTCGGTCATATCCTTGAAGACGAAGCATTTTTCCTCATTTTCCTTACCGTCGTAAACGATGACTTGGTCGGGGAGGAAGATTGCCGCCGTTTCGGCGTACTTTCCGTTGAGCGCAAGGTCTCCGACAATGACGAAGAGAATTTTCTTTTCTTCCTCGTTCAAACGGTCGATGATCGGCTGCGCACCCTTGGGGATAGGTTTGTTTTTAAGGATGAATTTGTTGTTGTCCATACCTTTTGCCACCTCCGATTTTCTCCGCATTGGATCTGGCAATGCTGTTTTTTTACTTGTAAAAAGCACAGTATTACAAGTTTAACTTATAATAGCACAATTAGCCGAAAATTGCAAGAATTTTCGTCAAAAAAAAGTTAGAAATTCTTCGTTGTTTTGCACAAAAAATGAGGTCTGAAATCGTATAAAATCCTTGGAGGAAATCGGCTTTTTCGCTCTGCGCTCGGCGGCGGTGAGCCGCAGTGCCGCCTCTGTCACAATTGTTTTGAAAAAAATAAAGAAAACACAAGAAATCTTCACACTAAATTCATCAAAATATGGTATCATTTATAATGAAATTATAATGACGGAATTTGCGAATTTTTTTGGATAAATCGGCTTTCAGAAAAGCAGATCGGGAGGAAATATGAACATTCTGAATCTCAACGTTGGAGGAGAGGTTTGTATCGGTATCGATATCGGCTCCACGACGGCAAAAATCGCAGTTGTGAAAAATAACGAAATTCTGTACGACTGCTACGAGCGTCACTTTTCCCAGGTGCGCCCGAAGACTCTTGAGATTATCAGACGGATCAAGGATATTGTTGGTGAGGAAAGGATCAAGGTCGCGATCTCGGGCTCTGCGGGTCTGGGAATGGCGCGCGCGGCATCGATCCCCTTTGTGCAGGAGGTCTTTGCTACGGGTGAGTTTGTGAAGCGCTGCGAGCCCGACACGAGCGTGGTCGTTGAGCTTGGCGGTGAGGATGCCAAGGTCATCTTCTTCAAGGGCGGCGTTGACGAGCGCATGAACGGCACCTGCGCAGGCGGCACGGGCGCGTTTATCGATCAGATGGCAACTCTGCTTGACATTTCGGTCAACGAAATGGACGAGCTGTCGGAAAGAGCGACGAGGATCTACCCCATCGCGTCAAGATGCGGCGTTTTCGCCAAGACCGACGTACAGCCCCTTCTCAATCAGGGCGCGGCAAAGGAGAATATTGCCGCCAGCATCTTTGCGGCTGTGGCGAATCAGACCATTGCGGGTCTTGCGCAGGGAAGGCGGATCGAGGGCAAGGTTATGTTCCTGGGCGGCCCTCTCTATTACTGCCAAGGTCTGCGCAAGGCGTTTGTGTCTGCGTTGAAGCTTGGCGAGGAGGAGGCGATCTTCCCCGAGTACGGCAGACTTTCGGTTGCCCTTGGCGCGGCGATCTATGCCTCGGGACAGCAGGAGAGCTTCACCTACGATGAGCTGGAGGCGCGGATCGAGGAAAGCACCCGCGAAAAGATCGAAACTGCTCACGGAGACCCTTTGTTTTCCTCCGAGCAGGAGTATCTTGACTTCTGCGCAAGGCATGCGAAGGCAACGGTGGATTGCGTTTTTCCCTCGGATTACGACGGCAGCGATACCTATCTTGGCATCGATTGCGGCTCGACCACGACCAAGCTGACCTTGGTAGGGGAGAAGGGAGAGATCCTGTACTCCTTCTACGACAGCAACCACGGAAATCCCGTGGAGATCGTAAAATGTCAGCTTGAGGAGATATACAGGCTTTTCGGTGACAGGCTTGTCATCAGAAGCTCGGCGGTGACGGGGTATGGTGAGGAGCTGATCAAGCACGCCTTCCATATCGATCACGGTCTTGTGGAGACCATTGCGCATTTTACCGCCGCTCATCATTTCGACCCCAAGGTGGATTTCATCCTTGACATCGGCGGGCAGGACATCAAATGCTTCAAGGTCAAGAACAACGCCATCGACAGTATTATGCTCAACGAGGCTTGCTCGTCGGGCTGTGGCTCCTTTATCGAGACCTTTGCAAAATCCATGGGATATGGCGTAGAGGCGTTTTCACAGCTCGGTCTTTTTGCGAAGAGACCCGTTGATCTTGGCTCGCGCTGTACCGTGTTTATGAATTCCTCGGTGAAGCAGGCGCAGAAGGACGGCGCGGAGGTTGGAGATATTTCCGCGGGGCTTTCTGTGAGCGTTGTGAAGAATGCGATATATAAGGTCATCAGAGCCACAAGCGCGGACGAGCTCGGCAAGAATATCGTGGTGCAGGGCGGAACCTTCTATAACGACGCGGTGCTTCGCGCCTTTGAAATTGAGATCGGCAGGGATGTGACCCGTCCGTCCATTGCGGGACTGATGGGCGCATACGGCGCGGCACTGTACGCGAAATCGGTTCGCCCCGAGAGATCCTCCATTCTGAGCAGAGAACAGCTTGCAGAGTTTACGCACACCTCAAAGGCGGCCACCTGCCACGGCTGTACCAACAACTGCCGCTTGACGGTCAACACCTTCAACGGCAACGAAAAATACATATCCGGAAATAAGTGCGACCGCGGCGCGGGGCTTGACGAGCTTGCCGACAAGCTTGACATCGTGCCCAATCTGCACCGATTTAAAAGAGAAAAATTCCAAGAGCTGATGCAGGACACGGGCGAGCTTGACAACGGCGGAAAATGCCGCGGCACCGTGGGCCTTCCTCTGGCTCTCGGTATGTACGAGCTTGGTGTCCTCTGGCACAGGCTGTTCAGAGAGCTTGGCTATAAGGTGGTCTTTTCGGGCTTCTCCAATCGCTCGGTCTATACCAAGGGACAGTATTCGATCCCGTCCGATACGGCTTGCTATCCCGCGAAGATCATGCACGGACATATGGAGGTCTTGATAGAAAAGCAGGTGGATACGATCTTCTATCCCGCTCTGACCTACAACGTGGACGAGAATATCAGCGACAATCACTACAATTGCCCCGTGGTGGCATATTATTCCGAGCTGCTGGCGGGCAATATGGAGTCCTTGCGCGGGGTGGAATTCCTGTATCCCTATCTGAACATTAACGACCGCGCCGAGCTCGTTCGGGAGCTTTGGGCGATCTTCAAGGCGAAGGGCGGCTTTAAAAGGCGCCAGATCAAGGCGGCTGTGGACAAGGCGTTCGAGGCATATGAGGATTGGATGGCGGATATCCGCCGCGAGGGCGAGCGCGCCGTGGCTTGGGCGAGAGAAAAGGGAAAGCGCATTATGATATTGGCAGGCAGACCCTATCATATCGACCCCGAGATCGGTCACGGAATCGACCGTCTTGCCGCAAACCTGGGATTTGTGGTGGTTACGGAGGACTCCATCGACCTGTCGCATATCCGACCCAACGTTGGGGTGCTGAACCAATGGACCTATCACGCCCGCCTGTATGCCTCCGCGATCTATGCCTCGGAGAATCCCGACGTGGAGCTTGTGCAGATGGTATCCTTCGGATGCGGCATCGATGCCATTACCACAGACGAGGTCAGAGAGCTGCTGGAGAAGAACGGCAAGCTTTACACACAGATCAAAATAGACGAGATCACGAATCTCGGCGCGGTCAATATCCGTTTGCGCAGTCTTCTCGGCGCGTTGGATTTCGTAGCTGAGGAATGATTGTGGGTGATTGCATATGAAGAAAAAGCAAACTATTATGGAAGACGAGGGAAGAGTCCTCTTTACGGAGGAGATGCGAAAGGATTATACCATCCTTTTCCCCAATATGCTTCCGCGGCATTTCAAAATTCTGTCGAAGATCTTTCATCACTTCGGCTATAATACGAAGCTTCTGGAAAACGGTCTGCACGGGGATGAAAAGGAGATCATTGACGCAGGGCTTCGCAACGTGCATAACGACGCGTGCTATCCCGCGCTTCTGGTCATCGGTCAGTTTATTCACGCTCTTGAGAGCGGTGAATACGACACCCACAAGGTTGCCCTGATGATGACGCAAACGGGAGGCGGCTGCCGCGCGTCCAACTATATCTCCTTGATCCGAAAGGCATTGAAGAAGGCGGGATACGGATACGTGCCCGTGATCTCTCTGAACGTTTCGGGGCTTGAGAAGAATCCCGGCTTCAAGCTGACGCTTGATATGCTGTATCCCGCGCTTTACGGTGTGCTGTACGGAGACCTTTTGATGTGTCTTGTCAATCAGGTGCGCCCGTGCGAGGTGGTAAAGGGTACGGCAGAGGCGCTTGCCGACAAGTGGACCGACGTTCTGGTGGATGAGATCACAAGCAAAAGGATATCTTACTCCACGGTCAAAAAGAATTATCGCAGGATCATCGCGGATTTTGCAGGGATCGAAAGAGACGAAAAACCGAGAACCAAGGTTGGAATTGTTGGAGAGATCTTTGTAAAATTCTCTCCCTTGGGCAATAATTGTCTTGAGGATTTCCTCGTCAGCGAGGGAGCTGAGCCCGTGATGGCGGGACTTTTGGATTTCGTGCTCTACTGCGTTTATAATCCGATCATGGATGCCAAGCTTTACGGCAAGGGAAAAAAGGCGGCGCCCATATACAGGCTGGTCTGCGCTTACGGCGCGAAAAAGCAACAGGATCTGATCGATGCCATTGCCGAGGAGGGGAGCTTTACACCGCCCTCGCCCTTCCGCAAGACCTGCCGCGCCAACGAGGGCTATATCAGCAACGGTGTAAAAATGGGCGAGGGTTGGCTTCTCACCGCGGAAATGCTTGAGCTGATCGAGGCGGGCGTTAACAACATCGTCTGCACACAGCCCTTTGGATGCCTGCCCAACCACATCGTGGGAAAGGGTATGATGAAGCCGATCAAGGAGCGCCATCCCGGCGTGAATATCGTGGCCATTGATTACGACCCCGGCGCGACTAAGATCAATCAGGAAAACCGAATCAAATTAATGCTCGCCAATGCCAATCGGGCAACGGAAGAGCAAAAAGTGTAATACAAGGATCGATAAATGGGAAAATTCAGAGAAAAATTATATCGCTTTATGTATGGACGGTACGGTACGGACGAGCTTTACCGCTTTACGCTGATCGTCGTGCTTGTGCTGATCGTGGCAGAGCTGTTCGTCAGATTCATACCCGACAGCCTGCTCCGATCGGTCATCGGACTCTTATTGAGCCTCTCGGTGCTTGCGCTGTACGCGTGGATGATCTTCCGCTCGCTGTCGAAAAACGTTTATAAGCGCCGCAGGGAAAACGAAATCTACCTGAAGGCCTCGCGCGCGATAAAGAGATGCTTCAGCATGAACACCTCGAAAAGGACGAAAAGCCGCAACCGTGACGACCAATATTACATCTTCCGCGATTGCACCTTTTGCGGAGCAACGCTCCGTCTGCCGCGAAAGAGCGGCAAGCATTCCGTGCGTTGTCCCAAATGCGCACAAAGCTTTTACGTGAAATCAAAATAAACCGAAACAATAATTCAGCAATAAACAAGAGGTACTATGAAAAACAATTTAAGAAAAACTAAGATCGTATGCACAATGGGCCCCGCGAGCCTGAAGGAAGACGTCCTCGAGAAAATGTTCTGTGCAGGAATGAACGTTGCGCGCTTCAACTTTTCCCACGGAACGCATGAGTACCATAAGGAGGGAATCGAGCTTTTCCGTCGCGTAAGAGACAGACTGAAGCTTCCCGCCGCCGTTTTACTTGATACCAAGGGTCCCGAGATCCGAATCGGCACCTTCGGCTGTGAAAGGATCACCCTTGAGAAGGGCAAGCTTTTCACCTTTACCACCGAGGAGGTGGACGGATGCTGTGAAAAGGTGTCTGTGACCTATAAAAGACTCCCCGCCGAGCTGAAAAAGGGCGACAGGCTTCTGCTTGACGACGGCAGACTTGAATTGAAGGTGGAGGAGCTGACCGAAACCGACGTGATCTGCAGAGTTGTTACGGGCGGAGAGCTGACGGGCAAGAAGGGAATCAACATCCCCAACGTGCACCTGAAGATGCCCTATATCAGCGAGCAGGACGAGAAGGATCTGCGATTCGGCATCGAGATGGACGTGGATTTCGTTGCCGCATCCTTCGTCAGAAGCAAGAAGGACGTGATCGAGCTCCGCAAGCTGTTGGATTATTACGGAGGACACTCGATCAAGATCATTGCAAAGATAGAGAATGCCGAGGGCGTTGAGAATTTCGACGAGATCCTTGCCAATTGCGACGGTATTATGGTCGCCCGCGGCGATATGGGTGTCGAGATCGAATTTGAAAAGCTCCCCGGAATACAGAAAAAGTTTATTCGCAAGTGTTATCAGGCGGGAAAAATGGTCATTACCGCCACGCAGATGCTGGAGACCATGATCCATTCCAAAACGCCTACCCGTGCCGAGATCACCGACGTTGCCAACGCTGTTTTTGACGGCACAAGCGCGGTCATGCTGTCGGGTGAGACCGCGATGGGCGACCATCCCGCCCACGTTGTGGAGGTTATGGCAAGAATTACCGAGCAGGCCGAGAAGGATGCCCTGGAGATGGGTATCTACGAGGGTGTGCGCTATGACAGCGACATCTTTGACCTGACCAACGCGATCTGTGACGCGGCTTGCACCACGGCGAGAGATATCAGAGCGAAGGCGATCATTGCGGTTACAAAATCGGGAACCACGGCGCGCCGCGTGTCCAAGTTCCGCCCCAGCGAGGCGATCGTTGCCGCCACACCCGATAAAAAGACCTTCCAGCAGCTTGCCCTTTCGTGGGGAGTTTGCCCCGTGCTTGCGTTGAATCAGGACGACACCGACCGTCTCTTCCGTCACGCGATCGATTGCGCGAGACAGCTTGACATCGTGTCAAAGGGAGACAAGGTGGTCATCACCGCGGGTGTACCGCTCCGTCAGTCGGGTACCACCAACCTTCTGAAGGTTCAGGAAGTTTGATCAAAACGGTAGAAAAAGGAGATTTTGATTATGACAGCGAAGAAGAGAAGACGGAGCAGTAGGTCTCCAATCGTGATCCTGTTCACGTTGATACTTGTGATCATTGCAGGCGTTTATGCCGCTTGTGACGGTCTGATCGATATTCCCGGAGTCACTCCCGATGAAACCGAGAGCAATCAGAACGGCATTGCCGATTCTGTGCCCGTTCCCGATGACGGGGAGGTCATATTCCACTTTATAGACGTGGGGCAGGGAGACGCGATCCTGATCACCACCCCCGACGGCAATATGCTTGTGGATACCAGCGTAAAGAGCGCGAGAGATCAGCTTGTGGCGTATCTTGACAGCGTGGGTGTTACGGAGCTTGAATATCTCGTTCTGACCCACCCCGACGCCGATCATATCGGAAACGCAGACTATATTATCGAGAACTACGACATCAAGAATATTCTGCTCCCCGATCAGGCGGCGACGAGCAAAACCTATGAAAGAATGCTGACCGCTATGGAAAACAGCTCCGCCAACGTGATCTGCCCCGAGCCGGGATACGTTTTCAGCCTTGGCGCATTGCAGAATACCGTTATCGCGCCGAATAAGGATTATAACGACGCCAACGAAATGAGCATCGTCTTCAAGGCGGTGTACGGCGAGACCTCGGTGATGATGACGGGAGACGCGGAGATCAAATCCGAGGAGGATATCGTGAAGCTGTGGAGTGCGGCAGACCTGAAATGCGATATTCTGAAGGTTGGACATCACGGATCCACTACCTCTACCACGCAGGAATTCCTTGACGCGGTAGACCCCGATATCGCGGTGATCTCCTGCGGTGAGGGCAATACCTACGGCCATCCTCACGACGAGACCCTCGATAAGCTTGCGGCAAAGGGCGTTACCGTCTACCGCACCGATACGCAGGGTACCATCATTTTTAAAACCGACGGAGAGACGTTTACTCTGGTGCAGTAGTAAATTGAATGACCAATTTCCGGCCGTAGAAGAATAAATTAACACACGAAGCCTACCTTTTTTCAAAAAATTCTTGAAAAGGGGAGGGCGCGGGAGGGGGAAAGCTTCTTTTAAGAAGCTTTCCCCCTCCCGCAATTCTATTCGATATTATTTCTTAAACTGTGCGCCGTACGCCGCGCAAGCGCGGTAGTCTGCGCCTTCCTTGTCCATTCCAAACGCGTTCCAAGCCGCGGGACGGAAGATCTTTTCCTCGGGCACGTTGTGCATACAAACGGGGATGCGGAGGATCGAGCAGAGCGTGATCAGATCCGCGCCGATGTGACCGTAGGAGATAGCACCGTGGTTTGCGCCCCAATTGTTCATCACGTCGTATGCGGTCTTGAATGCGCCCTCACCTGTGCAACGGGGAGCGAACCAAGTGCAGGGCCAGGTGTAGTCTGTGCGCTTCCAGAGCGTGTCGCTGACGTCAGAGGGGAGAGCAACCGTCCAACCCTCGGCGATCTGCATCACGGGGCCGAGACCCTTGACCAGATTGAGTCTGATCATCGTAACCGGCATTTCAGCCTTGGTCTCGAAGCGAGAGCTGTATCCGCCGCCGCGGAAGTAACCAAGGTCTGCATAGTTCCAGGTGGTGTTTGCCATAACCGTGTCGCAATCGGCATCGGTCATTTCAAACCACTGCTTCATCACAGCGTTGCCGTTCTCGTCCTTCACGTCGCCGCAAGCGTCGAGACAGCAGGCACCCGAGTTGATCAGGTGGATGAAGCCGTCCGCTTCAAGAGCCTTGCCCTCGATGTCGTAGCCCGTGCACTTCTTGACAGCGTCGCCCGACCAATAGGTGCGCACGTCTGCAAACATCTGCGCGCGGTTTGTGAGCAGCTTCATAAAGAGCATACCGAGACCGTTGAGCACGTCGTTTTCGGTGGCGAGAATATAGGGCTCGCGAGCGCCGTTCCAGTCGAAGGAGGTGTTGAGCAGAGCCTCGGGGAAGTCACAGTTGGGATAGAAGTCTGTCCACTGTCTCTGACCCTGGAAGCCTGCGGCGATGGCATTGTGACCCACCATTTCCTCCTCACAGCCTGCGGGAAGATTCTTGTTGCCGTTCATCAGATCCTTGATGATGACCATCATCTTGACAACGAATTCCCAGTCCGCGTCCTTTTCCTCGCGGGTTCTCTGAAGATTTTCGGGGTTCTTGTCAAAGCCCTCGATGCACTTTTCCTTGACCCAAGCAAGCGCCTTTTCGTATTCAGCCTTGTCGTAGATCTCCTCGGTCATTCGTCTGATGATCTCGACCTCGTCAACAGACTCCACTCTCATTCCGAGATAGTCCTCGATGAAGTTGGGGTCGATGATCGAGCCGCCGATGCCCATACAGATCGAGCCGATCTGCAGGTAGGACTTACCGCGCATCGATGCCGCCGCTACAGCCGCGCGACCGAAGCGGAGGAGCTTTTCCTCTACGTCTGCGGGAATGCTTGTGTCATCGCAATTCTGCACGTCGTGACCGTAAATGCCAAATGCGGGCAGCCCTTTTTGCGCGTGAGTTGCTAAAACGCTGGCGAGATAAACGGCACCGGGACGCTCAGTGCCGTTAAAGCCCCAAACCGCCTTGATGGTGTCCTTTTCCATATCCATAGTCTCCGCGCCGTAGCACCAGCAGGGAGTAACGGTCAGCGTGATCTGCACGCCCTCGCGACGGAACTTGTCCGCGCAAGCGGCGGCCTCGCCAACACGGCCGATGGTGGTGTCGGCAATGACAACCTTTACGGGCTCGCCGTTGGAGTATTTCAGATTTTCCTCAAAGAGTCTTGCCGCGCTCTTTGCCATATTCATGGTCTGTTCCTCGAGGGATTCGCGCACCTTGAGCGCGCCGCGGCGTCCGTCAATGGTGGGACGGATACCGATCACGGGATATTGACCGATCAGTCTGTTTTCTGCCATTTTTTATCCTCCGATTTTATTAAAATATTTAAATTACACCTTTTTGAAGAATCACGTTTGCATAGAGCGCGCTCTCGCCCGTTGCTATGATTGCATATGCATCCTTAGCCTTTTCGTAGAATGCAAAACGCTCGATATTGGTGACTGTCTCGGCACCTCTGCTGTCGTATCGGGAAATGATACCCACATATTCATCCCAGATAGGCGTTTCCACATTGTCACCGGGGACGACCTGCATGAGGGTGACCGGTTTATCAACATAGGTATCCAAGGGGAACAGCTGCAGGATCGCGTCCAGAAGCTCAGCGCCGCCATGTCCGTCACAGCGAATGACCTTTGCACATCTTCCCATGCTTTCGGCGGGAAAGTTGCCGTCCGCAATTACGACGGTGTCCCCGTGCCCCATTTCACAAAGAACCTTCAGAAGCTCGGGAGAGAGTATTTTCGGGATTCCTTTTAACAATGATTTTACCTCTCTTTCCGACAGATAATGATATTGGTCAACTGCCGAATTTTGCCATAAAAAAACATAAATGTTTTCATATACTACTTGAATTATATTAGAAATTGTGGTAAAATACTTGTACAAACAGTAAAAATATTTGCACAATAGTTACATTTTGAGGAAAAGAGGTCGTTTTTATGAAATATGCCGAATACAAGGAGCAAAAAAAGCACGGCTCTGAATCCTTTCCTATTCAGTATTATTTCGTGGATGAGAATCATCCGCAATACGTGATGCCCCTGCATTGGCACAGGGAATTTGAGGTGATCCGCGTGAAGCAGGGCACCTTGACGCTGTATTTGAACAATATCGAATGCAGGATGGGGGCGGGGGAGGTGCGCTTTGTCGCTCCGGGAACGCTGCACCGCGGCGAGCCCTCTGATTGCGTATATGAGTGCGCTGTTTTCGATATGCGTATGATCTCGGGCTACAACTCTGTTGCCGTTTCCGAGCTGCTTCGCCCTATCGAATCGGGAGATATGGAGGTCGACGTCAGCTGTCCCGCGGCGGAGGGCGCGGCCTGCGCCCTGCTTGATGCCGTGCGGGCTGAGGAAAGCTATTTTGAATTGAAGGTGTTGGCATTGATCGCCGAAATATTCTATTCGATGTACGATTGCGGAGCGGTCAGACCGTTGCATTCAGAGGGGCGCCGCTTTGCTCACCGCCGCGCTGTGATGACGCTCCTGATCGACAAGATCGAAAAGGAATACACCAAAAGGATCACGCTTTCAGACCTTGCCGAGATGACGCAGATCAATGAAAAGTATCTTTGTCGGTTTTTCAAGGAATTTACGGGGCAAACGCCCATCGATTATATCAACCGCCTGCGGATCGACCGCGCTTGCTATGAAATGACGGTCAATAAAATGAACGTTACCGAGGCGGCATATGAGTGCGGCTTTAACGAGCTCAGCTATTTTTCAAAAACCTTTAAAAAGTATAAGGGTATGTCACCGGGACAGTATAAGCAACGCTTTGCGTTGCAGTAACGTAGCCTAAAATGGCAGATGGAGGAGAAAAAATATGTCAATCATTT
This sequence comes from Clostridia bacterium, assembly GCA_017462125.1. The sequence continues at coordinate 37,145 of JAFTRQ010000186.1, forward strand.
TAATAGGTATGCCGTCGTGCGGCAAAAGCACGCTTGGAGTTCTGCTTGCGAAGAAGCTGGGCTACCGCTTTATCGATTCCGACCTTTTGATACAGGAGTCCGAGGGCAAGCTGCTTCACGAGATCATCGCGGAGCAGGGAAACGAGGGATTTCTTGAGATCGAGGAGCGCGTGAATGCCTCGATTACAGATGAAAAGGCCGTGATAGCCACGGGCGGTAGCGTGATATACGGCGAGAGTGCAATGAAAAACCTTAAAAGCCTTGGCAAGGTGGTCTATCTGAAGGTGCCCTATGATGAAATGTGCCGCAGACTTGGAGACTATTCCCACCGCGGCGTTGTGATCAAGAAGGGCAGTACCCTGGCGGATATGTATGCCGAAAGAGAGCCGCTTTACGAAAAATACGCCGACCTTACCGTCGACGTTTGCAATGCCCAACTTTCGGATTCCTTGGAAAAAATTTGTCAAGCACTATGATTTTGGCAAAGCCAGACGCGAATAGGCAAATGTTTTGTTTCGCATTTCCGGGAAGAATGACTATGCTGCTTCGGGCGGCGGAAAGGATTTGTTATGAAAAAATTAGGGTTGATTTTTGTCGGTCTGTTCATAGTATTATCGTTAGTCTCCTGTAAGCACACCCACGAATTTGGCGAATGGTCGCAGGCGACTCTGCCGACCTGCACCTCCGAGGGTGTAGGACAGCGCATATGCGAGTGTGGAGAGATAGAAAAGAAAACGATCCCTATGACAGAGCATGTGGCGGGAGAAGGTAGCTGTACACGTGAACTTCTTTGCACGGTGTGCGGTGAGGTGATAGGGACTAAGCTCGATCACGTCTTGGAGAATGAGACCTCCTGCACCAAATGGAGGGCTTGCAAGCTTTGCGGTAAGACCGTGCAAGCCGCCCCGGGGCACGATTGGGTAGAGGCAAGCTGTACCGAGCCCAAGACCTGCGCGAGATGCAACGAGACAGAAGGACTGCCTCTCGGGCATCAATGGGTATGGGAGCCCACAGCATCCTGTAAAATCTGCGGCACCGAGCGCGCGGCGTTATATATCAGCGGTAGCGCCGAGGAGGCGCAGTCGGCTGAGCTGCATTATATGTACGATCGCTCCTCCATAGTTGGAGGCAACGTCAAATATGAGACCGCCGACCAGGCTATGCACACGGTCTGGACGTTGACCGACGGCGTGGACGCCAATATCAAGGATTTTCCCGTCGTGCTGATCCTGACGGCAAATCTTTGCACCTGCGATTACGACGGAATCTGTTGTGGAGAAGAAAATTGCAGTCTTAGCTTGACGGTGGGCGGTGAAAAGCCCGATCCGATCGACTTGCAGACGTACTTTTTTGACCGCCCTTACGGTTGGTTCAATTATTTTTACGGTGATTATTCTTCCGAAATAGCCGAGGGCCTGAGCGGGGCGATCAGTGATTTCAGATTTACCGTTAATGGGATCACAGCCGACGGAGCGGAGAGATCGGAAATCTATTTTATCGGATTTTTCAAGACTCTTGAGGAGGCCGAGCAGTGCGCAGGCAGGTATCTCGCAACAATGTGGGCGACGGAGGAATGAGAAACGGCAAAGTGCAAATAATCGTTGCATATCAAAACTTTTGAAAGGATCAATAGGATGAAAAACAAAATGCTGTCAGGGGCGTGTTACAAGAATTTTTCATCGTAAACGGTTGATAAATTGCAATTTAGCGGTGAGATGAGATAAACACGGAAAGGCTCCCTTGTGTAAAGGGAGCTGTCACCGAAGGTGACTGAGGGATTGTAAAAAAGCGTTTGTCAAATATACAATCCCTCCGTCTCGCTTGCGCGATCCACCTCCCTTTACACAAGGGAGGCTTACCGCGTACATCTGCACCACTCAACTCCCCGATAAATCAAAATTTGAAATACGTATAAATCAAAAAACAGGAGAAACGCTATGATAGCGTTTCTCCTGTAATTTTCTTATTTTGCCTCGGGCAGCACGTCGTCAAGATTGATCTTTTCAACCGGTGCCTCAAGAGCGGGAGCTTTGATAACCAATTGAGGATCAGCCTTTTCCATAACGCACTCACGTGTGATAATGACCTCCGCTACGTCGTCGCGGGAGGGGATCTCGTACATGATCTTGGTCATAACACCTTCGATGATGGAGCGGAGTCCGCGCGCGCCTGTCTTACGCTCGATTGCAAGGCTCGCGATGCTCTCCAGCGCCTCCTCGGAGAAGGAAAGCTTCACGCCGTCGATCTCAAAGAGCTTCTGATACTGCTTCATGATCGCGTTCTTCGGCTCGCGGAGGATGCGGATCAATGCGTCGTTGTCAAGCTCGGTCAAGGACACGATGACGGGCAGTCGACCCACAAGCTCGGGGATCAGACCGAATTTCACGATGTCGTGAGCGGTCACGTCGCCGAAAATGCCGTTGCTTGCAGCTTCTGTCTTTTCGCTCTCGCCCGAAAAACCGATCAGTCTCTTGCCCTTGCGATTTTCGATGACCTTGTCAAGTCCGTCAAAGGCACCGCCGCAGATAAAGAGAATATTTTCGGTATTGATCTTGATGAATTCCTGATTGGGGTGCTTTCTGCCGCCCTGAGGAGGCACGTTTGCCACGGTGCCCTCGAGGATCTTCAGAAGCGCCTGCTGAACGCCCTCACCCGAAACGTCTCTTGTGATCGAGCGGTTTTCGCTCTTACGTGAGATCTTATCCACCTCGTCGATATAGATGATGCCTCGCTCGGCAAGCTCTACGTCGTAGTCAGCCGCCTGAATGAGGCGGAGCAGGATGTTCTCCACGTCCTCGCCCACGTAGCCCGCCTCGGTCAAGGTGGTAGCGTCGGCGATGGCGAAGGGAACCTTCAGCGTCTTTGCAAGGGTCTGCGCCAGGTATGTTTTACCCACACCCGTAGGGCCGATCAGGAGCACGTTGCTCTTCTGGATCTCAACGCCGTCATTCTGCGCCTCGGCTTTCTTGGAGCGCCTTCCGCGGCTCTCCTGTTCCTTGGAAAGGATGCGCTTATAATGGTTGTAGACCGCGACGGAAAGCGCGACCTTTGCGTCCTCCTGACCGATGACGTGCTCGTCAAGCGCCGCCTTGATGTCCATAGGCTTGGGCAGAGCGGAGAGCGACAGCTTTTCGGCGTCGTTCATAGACGAGACGGTCTCATAGATCAGATCGGAGCAGGATTCCACGCAGAAATCGCAGATGTAAACGCCCGAAGGGGAGGGGATGAGACAGTTGACCTGATTTTCATTACGTCCGCAGAAGGAGCAATAGCGAAGGCTGCCGCTCTGCGGAGTTCGGTTATTTGATGCCATTTTTCAATAAACCTTTCGTGACGATTATTCGTGCTTTGTGATGATGCGGTCGATGATACCGTACTCCAGCGCCTGCTCTGCGGTCATAAAGTTATCTCTGTCGGTATCCTTTTCGATCTGCTCAATGGGCTTGCCCGTGTTTTCCGAAAGGATCTTATTGAGCATATCTCTTGTGCGGAGGATCAGCTCTGCGCGGATCTTGATGTCGCTTGCCTGACCCTGCGCGCCGCCCAAGGGCTGATGGATCATGATCTCGCTGTGGGGCAGGGCGATTCTCTTGCCCTTTGTTCCCGCGGAGAGCAGGAACGCGCCCATGCTTGCCGCAAGGCCGATGCAGATGGTGGACACGTCGCACTTGATGTACTGCATCGTGTCATAGATAGCCATACCTGCGGTTACAGAGCCGCCGGGGCTGTTGATATAAAAGGAAATATCCTTTGTGGGATCCTGTGCCTCGAGGAAGAGCATCTGCGCAACCACAAGGGAAGCCGTTGCATCGTTGACCTCGTCGGAGAGGAAAATAATGCGGTCGTTCAGAAGGCGGGAGAAGATATCGTAGGAGCGCTCGCCGCGACCCGTCTGCTCAACCACCATAGGAACCAACGCATTTCTCATAATCGAGTTATCCATATTGTAACCTCACTTTCAAGGGGATCTTTATGTAAAGATAGGTTTGCGCCGTGTAACGGAAACACGGCAGAGCAGTTGCCTGCGTATGTATTGTCCACGGCGCTTACCTTTACTTAATTGTAATGACTGTCGAGTAATATTATTCCTCGGTCTTGGGCTCCTCTGCAGCTTCAGCAGCCTCCTCGGTAGCCTCAACCTTCTTCTTTCTGGGCTTGGAAGCCTTCTTGGGTGCCTTCACGTTATCCTTAACGATCTGCATAGCCTTTCTTACGCTGACGTCAGCCTTAACCATAGACTCCTCAACCATCTTGGAGACCTGCTCCTTGTCGATGTTGTAGGTGGTAGCGATCAGCTCGTATTCAGCGTTCAGCTCCTCCTCGGTAACCTCGATAGCCTCAGCCTTTGCGATGGTCTCGAGTGCGAGACGAGCCTTAACCTGCTTTTCAGCCTGAGGTCTCATCTGCTCACGGAGCTTATCAAGGTCAAGACCTGTGTACTGGAAGTAGGTCTTGAGGTCGAGTCCGCTCTGGCGGAGACGGTTGTCGTAGTCGCGAACGTAGTTCTCGGTCTCAGCCTCGAACATAGCCTCGGGGATCTCAGCCTCCAGCTTTTCGATGAGCGCGTCGATCAGCTTCTCCTCGAACTCAGCGTCAGCCGCGGTATCGTGTCTCTTTTCGATTTTTGCCTTTACGTCAGCCTTATATTCATCAAGAGTATCGAATTCGGAAACGTCCTTTGCGAAATCATCGTCGAGAGCGGGGAGCTCTACCTTGGTGATCGCGTTTACCTTACACTTGAAGCAAGCCTCCTTGCCTGCAAGCTCCTCTGCGTGGTAGTCTGCGGGGAAGGGAACGTTTACGTCGAACTCATCGCCGATCTTGTGGCCTGCAACCTGCTCCTCGAAGCCGGGGATAAAGTTACCGCTGCCGAGCTTGAGGGAGTAGTTCTCACCCTTGCCGCCCTCGAAAGCAACACCGTCGATGAAGCCCTCGAAGTCGATCTTTGCAACGTCGCCCATCTCGGCTGCGCTGTCGTCCTCAACCTCGATCTCGCGGGAGTTTCTCTCGCGAACGGTCTTGATCTCGTTGTCGATCTCCTCGTCGGTAACGGGCTCAACAACCTTTGCGATCTCAAGACCCTTATAGCCCTCGAGCTTGCACTCAGGCTTTACGGGAACGATTGCGGAGAGAACGAGTCCGTTCTCGTCGATGGAAACGATATCGATATCGGGCTGACCTACGGGGTCGATGCCTGCTTCCTTAACAGCGTCGGTGTAGTTTTCGGGAATAAGGTCGTTGATCGCGTCCTCATAGAATACGCCCGAGCCGTACATCTTTTCGATGATCGCGCGGGGAGCCTTACCTGCTCTGAAGCCGGGAACGTTGATCTTCTTTACCTGTCTGCGGTAAACCTTGTCAACAGCCTTATCAAATACTTCCTTGTCGATGGAGAATTCGATCTTGATCGTGCTCTTTTCTCCAACTTCCTGTTTCAACAGTTTCATTGTTTTAAAACCTCCGAAGATTTTATCTAAATATTTTTTTACAAAATTAAGTGACAGCCGTCCGAAAAAGGAAAAACGGGACGGCGGCGCACACTCATATTATTTTAACGCTTTTTTGCCGATTTGTCAAGGGTTCTTTGCATTTTTGCAGGCTAAAAAGTGAAAAAACAAGGTAATTTTACAAATTTAAAGGAACGGCGCGGGAAATCATATCTTTAGGGGATAAAAGCCGAGGTGATCCGATGAGGTCAGATGAAAGCGCATTCCGCCGTAATCGAATCGCGAGGGGTGGGAATACGCGTTGTGAATATGGCCGAAATAGCAGTCCTCAACACCGTAGGCGCGCATCACGTCAAGGAATTCCTCCATCACGAGGTCGCACCAGACGGGAGGAAAATGCAGGAAAACAAGAATGGGGAGGGTAAGTCGGTTTTCCTGCTCGTACGCTGCCTGCAGGGCTTTGGCGCTGTCAAGGCTCAGGCGGAGGCGGGTTATTTCGCGGTTGACGATCTTGGTATAATCCACCTCGCCCACCGTGACCTGACGGCTTTCCTCGGGGAACCAGCCTCTTGTTCCGCAAATGATCTTGTCTTCCACAATATATGCGTTGTTGTAGAGAATTGTCAGAGAGGAAAAGCCCTTTTCCTCAAAAAAAGCGTACATTTTCGTGGCGGTTGACCACCAGAAGTCGTGATTGCCCTTGCCGATCAGCTTTTTGCCGTTGAGCGCGTTCAAAAAACGCAGATCGGACTCTGCTTCCTCAAGCCTCGTAGCCCAGGAGATGTCTCCGGGCACGACCACCGTGTCGTCAGGGCCGACGACGGCGTTCCAATTCTTTTCAATTTTTGAAATATAATCCTGCCAACGGGAGCCGAAGACCTCCATGGATTTGTTGGTCGCGGCATCGGTGGAAAGATGCAGGTCTGACAAGACAAAAATTGACATAATTACCTCAAGTGAATAGGGATAAGGACCAAAAAATCGGTGAATAATAGGATTGTCGGCATATTGCCGAATCGGACCCTTCGTCCGCTTTTGCGAGCGACAGGGCTGTTGTGAAATTCAAAATTTTGAAAGGATCTGATCAAGATGAACGAATCCAAGGGATGCGAAAAGCACATCAAGGGCATCAATTGCTCGGTTAAGAATTGCGTATACCACGACGGCGAGTGTTACTGCACCGCTGAAAACATTCACGTAGGGCCCAACCACGCGGAGAAGAGCGCGGATACTGTTTGCGCGACCTTTAAGTGCGAGGGTAATTGCTAAATTAAATCGTTTTGCACTTTAGAAAACGTGGGGGCGGTCACTGACGGTGTCGGTGACTGTCTCCTTTTCAAATTTTGATTTATCGGGGAGTTTTTATTGCAACTTTCCTGCCATCAGCTGCAGGAAAGTTGCGCAAAGGAAAGCCGCTTAAGGTGGAGAGGGTCTGACGAGTAAAAAAGCAGACAAGCCGCATTTTTACTCGTTGCGACATCCTCTCCGCCCTTAAGGATCCCCCTCTCCTGCTGTTGATGTAGTGAAGAATAATTTGTTGAATAGAATTTATCTTAAATCAAAGAGGCTGTCCCTTCGGGAAAGATCGGCTTCGCCGATAAGGCAAGCGATTATATTAAGATCACGGCTGTAATATGTGCGGCGGCAGAAGAACATCCTTCAACCCAATTGACAAACCCACGCTCGTGAGCGCACCCCAAAGGGGTGAGAGCTCACAGAGGGGGTGGGGTCTTGGGCGAGGGGGAGATGTTGATATAAATCAAAATGCGGCTTGCCGTTTTTTGATTTATGAAACCTCCCCATCCCCAAGCGGCGTTCTTTTCGTCCTTTTCTTTCGACGCGGAAAGAAAAGGACATAAAAAACACACCGCTAAACCGCAATTTACCTCTTACTTCACATACTCCTTCACCACGTCAAGCATCTCACTTGCGTCGATAACGCGGGTGAATCTGACCTCTCGCTCGGAGAGTCCGCGGAGGGGATAGGTGATCTCGGTCTTGGAGAAATCGGAGAGCATATCAAGCGCGTCCATATCGTCGGCAGGCTTTTCCATACCGAGGGATTTACATACGTCTGCCGCGAACTTATAGGGGCTTGCGGTGGAGGCGACCACAATGGGAGTCTTGTCGCCACTCTCGGCGATATACTTTTCGGCGGAGCAGAGCGCAACCGCGGTATGGGTATCGGCGAGATAACCGTGCTCGTTATAGTAAGCGTTGATGGTAGCGGCGGTCTCGGCTTCGTCAGCATAGTAGCCCTTGAAGCAGGCATCGATCTTTGCCTTGACCTCGGCGCTGACCTCGTAGGCACCCTTTGCCGAGAGATCGTCCATATATTTTGCGGTCTCCTCCTCGCCTGCGGTGAAGCAGAGAAGACGCTCAAGGTTAGAGGAAATCAGAATATCCATGGAGGGCGACATGGTCAGGTGGAAGTCGCGGTTGCGGTCGTATCTGCCCGTGTTCAGGAAATCGGTGAGGATATTGTTCTGATTGGAGGCGCAGATCAGCTTGCCGAGGGGAAGACCCATCAGCTTGGCAAGGTATGCCGCGAAGATGTTACCGAAGTTGCCCGTGGGAACGCAAACGTTGATGGGGTCGCCGTACTTGATCGTACCGTTGCTCATCAGGTCGCAATACGCGGAGACGTAGTAGACGATCTGAGGAGCAAGTCTGCCCCAGTTGATCGAGTTTGCGCTGGAGAAGAAGTGGCCGTTCTCGTCGAGGAAGGCAACCGCGTCGCTGTCGGAGAAGATCTTCTTTACGCCGCTCTGCGCGTCGTCAAAGTTACCTCTGATCGCCACGACGCTGACGTTATTACCCGTCTGTGTCGCCATCTGCAGCTTCTGCACGCGGCTGACACCGCCCGTGGGGTAGAACACCATCATTCTGATGCCGTCGATGTCCTTGTAGCCCTCAAGAGCCGCCTTGCCCGTGTCGCCCGAGGTGGCAACGAGAATGAGCGCGGTGCGCTTCTCGCCTGTCTTTGTGAGGGCGCGGGAAAGCAGACGGGGCATGATCTGAAGCGCCATATCCTTGAATGCCGCCGTGGGACCGTGCCAGAGCTCAAGAGAGTAGATACCGTCGCGCGCCTTGACTACGGGCGCCGCGCCGCCGGGGAAGCTATCGGAGCAGTATGCCGCCTTGCAGTCTGCAAGCAGCTCGTCATAAGTATAGTCGGTAAGATATTTGGAGAGGATAGTTGCCGCTCTTTCGGGGTAGGACATTGCGCAGAGAGCCTTCACGTCGCTCTCGGTCAGCGCGGGGATCTCCTGGGGGATGAAAAGTCCTCCGTCCTTTGCAAGTCCTTGCTTGATGATCTGTGCGGCGGAAAGTGTCTCGCCGGATCTGCCTCTTGTGCTGGTGTAGTTCATAGTTTTTTCTTCCTTTGCATAGGGTTATTTAAGATTGTTTTTTACAAATTCAAAATGGTTTTTCCAAAAGATCTTTTCGATCAGAGCGTCGGAATAATTGCGCCTTGCCATCTCCTCGGCGATCCTTTCAAGATCGTCGATGCCGTCAAAGCCGTCGGGCAGGTCGGTTCCGTCCAGATCACAGCCCATACCGAGGATATTCTCGGCACCGCGCTCAAGGAATCCCTCAACGTGGCGCATCACATGGTCAAGCTTGCAATCCTTGCCGTCCTCGATTTTTGCGATATGCCAAGGGCAGAGGTTCAGCCCAACCGCGCCGCCAAGGTCGATCAGCGCGTCAAGATGCCGCAGGCGCAGGTTTCTTGTGTGACCGTAGACGTCGAAGCAGTTGGAATGGCTTGCCATAAAAGGCTTTTTGTATGTATAAGCGATCTCCGTGACCTCGTCGGTAACTCTCTCGTTTGCGTGGGAAACGTCGGGAATGATGCCGAGCTCGAAGGCTCTCTTTACCACCTCGCGCCCGAAATCGGTGAGCCCGCCCTCTGTGTCGTGGGAGGCTCCGATGCAGGTCTCGCCGCCCCAGAGCAGGGTGAGATAGGTGACTCCGCGCGCTTTCAGCTCGTCAAGTCGCTCTATTTTACCGCCCAGAATTCGCGCGTCCTCAACCGCGAGAAAGATGGCGCGCTTGCCGCTCTCAAAGGCGGACTGCATATCGCCAAAATTGCGCGCCTGCACCACCTTTTCCTCGTTTTTCTCGATCTGGGCAAAAAGATTGTCGCTGATCTTCAAAAAATCGTCGTAGCAATCGTCGTCCGAGCGCCTTCTGTCCGCCCAGATCGCAAAAAAGTGGGCGTAATTCTCATATTTTTCAGCCTTTTTGAGCGAAACGTGACAGTTGTTCTCCAAAAGGCTTTGTTTTCTGTGATAAAGCTCAAATGCCGTGTCACAGTGGGTGTCGATCAAAGATAGATTTTTCATTTTTATACCTCAATGCAGCTTGTTGCCTCTTGCGTCGATCGCGTTGCGGATGTGGTTGATCTTCAGCACCGTGGGGGTCTTGAATTCGCTTTTCCGCTCAAGCAGATAGACCTCGATCACGTCGATGCGGGGCTGCTTTCCGCCGTAGTAGGAATAAAGATAATCCCGTGCGGCCTTGACGGTGTTGCCGCGCTTTTTGTGGTTGACGGCGCGTCCCGCGGCTCCGAAATCGCCCGATTCGGGATAGAGGCAGGAGCGGGTCTTGACCTCGACGAACACGATATAATCGTTATCCTCGGCGACGATGTCAAGCTCGTTGCGGGAAAGGTGCAGATTTCGCGCGATCACGTGATATCCGTTCTTTTCCAAATAGTCGGATGCCAGATCCTCGCCTAAGCGCCCGAGCACCTGCTTTTCGGTGTCTGCCATAATTGCTCCTTTATAATAACTGTTTTAAAGTTTTTGTGTCGCTTTTTTCAAAAAGCGACCGCCAATCCAACGCGCGGAGCGTTGGTCGCCCTCCGCAGAGGGCGAAATATCCTTATCGTTAGAAGGCGCCACGAAGGGGTGAATACCAAGCATTGCTTGGCAGAGGGGAACACACAAGAGGGGGTTCCCCTATTATTTATCCTCATTCAAAAATCTGATAAACTTTTTCCTGTGTATCGGGGAAGGGCCGTGCTCGCGGAGCGCGTCCATATGCTCCTTGGTGCCGTAGCCCTTGTGCTTTGCGATGCCGTACTGCGGATATTCGCGGTCGAGATCGATGCAGATGCGGTCCCTTGCCACCTTGGCAAGAATCGATGCCGCCGCGATGCTCATGCTGGTTGCGTCGCCCTTGACCACCGCCATGGCGGGGATCTGAAAGTCTCTTGCCACGTTGCCGTCGACGATGGCGAAATCGGCTTTCACCGAAAGTCCGTCGATGGCGCGGCGCATCGCAAGCAGGTCGGCTTCAAGGATGTTCAGCTCGTCGATCTCCTCAACGCTTGCCGAGGCGATGCAATAGGCAACTGCGTTCTCGCAGATCACGTCGAACAGCTTTTCTCTCTTTTTTTCGGTCAGCTTTTTGGAGTCGTTGAGTCCTTCGATGTAAAGACCGTCTGGCAGGATGCAGGCCGCCGCGAATACGGGGCCGCAAAGGGGGCCTCGACCTGCCTCGTCGATTCCGCAGACCATTTTGTAACCTTTATCGTGAAGGGATTGTTCTATTGAATAATCGGGCATTTTTTACCTCTTGTTTTCAAATTTTGATTTATCGGTGGGTTGA
>JAFTRQ010000187.1 GCA_017462125.1 Clostridia bacterium
GAGAAAGTATTTCCGCATGGTGGGTCTTGAGATCTATCCCGTCAACACCGATGAGTATAAATATCTCCACGAATGCGGAGCGGACTATGTGACCGTATTCCAAGAAACCTACGACACCGACAAATACGAACAGCTCCACCTGCTCGGACACAAGCGTGTGTGGCCGTATCGCTTTGATGCACAGGAGCGAGCCTTGCGCGGCGGTATGCGCGGTGTGGCATTCTCGGCACTCCTCGGACTTTCCGGTTTCCGCAAGGATGCTCTTGCAAGCGCATTGCACGTCTATTATTTGCAGAGAAAGTATCCTCATGCGGAGATGTCGCTGTCTTGCCCAAGACTTCGTCCTATCATCAACAATGATAAGATCAATCCTCTTGATGTTCACGAAAAGCAGCTCTGTCAGATCATCTGCGCCTACCGTATTTTCCTTCCGTTCGTCGGTATCACCGTATCCTCCCGTGAAAGCGCGGAGTTCCGTAATGGCATCGTAAAGATTGCCGCCACCAAGGTATCCGCAGGTGTTTCCACGGGTATCGGCGATCACGACAGCAAATACAACGGAAAAGAAACCGACGAGGTTCAGGGTGACGAGCAGTTTGAGATCGACGATAACCGCAGCCTTGACAAGATGTATAAGGACATTGAGAGCGAAGGTCTTCAGCCCGTGCTGAACGATTATCTGTATGTGTAAGGAGAAGAACGTGAAAAAGATTGATACAACACTTTATTTTATAACCGACTCCACAGGATTTGAAGAAGCCGAGTTTCTTCGCCGTGTGGAAGAAGCACTTGATGGCGGTGCTACGCTCCTTCAACTCCGCGAGAAGAATAAAACCACGATGGAGTACATCGCACTTGCGGAAAAGGTTCATGCGTTGACGAAGAAATACAATGTTCCGCTTATCATTGATGACAGAATCGACGTGGCTCTGGCAGTAGGCGCGGAAGGTGTTCACCTCGGCAAAGAGGATATGCCTATCGCTACCGCAAGAAGAATCCTCGGTGACAGCTTCATTATCGGAGCTACCGCAAAAACAGTTCCTTGGGCGCTTGAAGCCTATGAAGGAGGTGCTGACTACCTCGGAGTTGGTGCAATCTATCCGACCACGACCAAGGTAAAAACCGTTCTCACCTCAACTGAAACACTCGCTGACATTTGCAAAGCAGTTCCGATTCCTGTCAATGCAATCGGCGGTCTTAACAAAAACAACATCGACGTTCTCGCAGGCATTCCCATTGCAGGTATTTGCGTTGTTTCCGCTATTATGAAAGCCGAAAGTCCCAAGACCGCAACGGTAGAGCTGAAATCAAGAGCGAAGGAACTTGGAATCATATGATCAAGGGTACAATTTTTGATTTTGACGGAACGCTCGTCGATTCCATGTTTATATGGGATACCTTCGGAGAGGATTATTTGCGTGCTCTTGGAAAAGAACCGAAAGAAAACCTCACCGAAACCTTCAAGACCTTCACCCTTGAACAAGCGGCAGAATATTACAGAGCGCATTACGGTGTAACTCTTTCTGTCGGAGAGATTGTAGATGGCGTTAACGAGATGGTTGCCGAGATTTACAGAACCAAGGTTACACTCAAAAGGGGTGTTTTTGAATTCCTCCGTGATCTGCATAGCAAAGGCGTAAAAATGTCCGTGGCGACCGTTACAGACAGACCTATCGTAGAGGATGTGCTGAATAGGCTTGGAATCCGTGACTTCTTTACCGAGATATTTACCTGTGCGGAGGTTGGTTACAACAAGGAAACACCGCATATTTATAGGGCGGCACTTGAAGCACTTGGCACGAAAAAGGAGGAAACCGTCGTGTTTGAGGATGCGCTCCACGCCTTGATGACGGCAAAGAACGACGGATTTCCCGTTGCCTCCGTGTACGATAAGCACGAACCAAGGCAGATCGAAATGAGAGCCGTGGCTGACTACTACATATCCGATTACGAGCGGTTTGCTTGGAATAAAGCTATGAGAACCGCCCTCACCATAGCCGGAAGTGACTCAAGCGGAGGCGCGGGTATTCAGGCAGAAATCAAAACCATGACGATTAACGGCGTTTATGCTATGAGCGCTATCACAGCGCTTACGGCACAGAACACCGTGGGTTTTCGATCAATTATGGAATCCAC
>JAFTRQ010000188.1 GCA_017462125.1 Clostridia bacterium
CGCCGAGTGGTATTCGCTACGCGAGTTAATAGGCGAATAGAATATCACTGAAGCCATAGGCTTCAATATCACTTTTGCGTAGCAAAAATATCACTCTTTGCGCAGCAAAGAATATCACTTATAGAAAGCAGAAAAGAGAGAGCTTTACGGAATTTTGCTTCCGCATTACTCTCTCTTCTGTTTTTATTGCCAGTTTCGCATTTGTAATACAAATGCCGTCGGGCTATGCCCATACCCTTATTCAAATTCTCCGACAAGGACAGCACCCATTAGGTGCATCGCTTTTTTATCGGATAAGTAAAACTTATTCAGCAGGAGTTTCTGCAGGAGCCTCTGCAGGAGCTTCGGGAGCCTTGGGTGCATACTCTTCGTCTTTGGAGCAAAGAAGGAAAATACCGCCAAGAACGCTACAGAAGATCAGAACGCATACGCTGAAGCCTACAGAGGGCTTTTCAGTCTTCATCTTCTTGAGTGCAATTGCGCCGAAAATCAAAGGAAGGATGTACCAGAATCCAACGATCATACCAATAATAATAAATACCTTTGCTGCTGTTTTCATTTTGTTTCTCCTTTAATGTCTATTGTTCGAACGGGTGATACCGTTTCGTCACATTCAGTATATCACAAATCTATACAGGTTGTCAAGGTTTTTTACAAAATTACAATTTCTGCTAGGATTTTGGAATGGTTGGTGGGGAGTGCAGAGGGGCGGAAGGGAAAACTTTTTTCAAAAAGGCACCTGCGGTGCGGCTCTATCTCGCGTGAGTCATCATTATAATACAGTTCTCCCCCGATGTTCCTATTCCCTTTCTGCCAGAGTTTTGGAAGGGTTGGTGGGGAGTGCAGAGGGGCGGAACGGAAAACTTTTTTCAAAAAGTTTCCCTTCCGCCCCTCTGCGTCTATTCAAAAATCTTACTGTGCTGCGTCAACGATAGCGGAGAAAGCAGCGCTCTTGAGGGACGCGCCGCCGATAAGGCCGCCGTCAACGTTCTCCTTGGAAAGGAGCTCTGCTGCGTTCTTGTCGTTCATGGAGCCGCCGTACTGAACGGTAGTAGCCTCAGCAACCTCTGCGCCAAACATCTCAGCAACAGCTGCGCGAACGTAGCCGTTACCCTCGTCTGCCTGATCAGCAGTGGCGGTAACACCCGTACCGATAGCCCAAACAGGCTCGTAAGCGATGATAACGTTCTTCATCTGCTCAGCGGTAACGTTTGTAAGAGCCATCTTGGTCTGGAACTTGAGGAGGGTCTCGGTGTAGCCAAGCTCTCTCTGCTCAAGAGTCTCACCAACGCAAACGATAGCCTTAAGACCTGCGTTCAAAGCCGCAAGGGTGCGGAGGTTAACGGTCTGGTCGGTCTCGCCGAAGTACTGTCTTCTCTCGGAGTGACCGATAACTACGTACTCAACACCTGCCTCTACGAGCATCTCAGCGGAGATCTCGCCGGTGTAAGCGCCCGATGCCTTGAAGTGAACGTTCTCAGCACCGATCTTTATGTTGGAGCCTGCAGCTGCCTCAACTGCTGCGGGAATGTCGATTGCGGGTACGCAAAGAACGACGTCACAGTTGTCCTTGCCTGCAACCAGGGGCTTCATCTCCTCGATCAGCGCCTTTGCACCGTTGGGAGTCATATTCATCTTCCAGTTTCCTGCAATTACGTATCTTCTCATGATATTAATTTCCTTTATTAATGTATTTAATGCGAGGGAAACTTTTTGGAAAAAAGCTTTCCCTCGCGCTCCCTTCAAAAACTCTAAAAGGTTTTTGGGAAAAATCTAATTCGTAAATTAACAGAAGCCGCAGAGTTTTTATTCAAGACAAGGCGCACCGGAGAAAGCAAAGCGCAGGCGTAGTTTCCTACGTCAAGCTGCTTTCGAGGAGCAACGACGTATTGGATAAAAAATCAAGGCTGACCTATTTTATTATTTATCCTGAAGTGCCGCAATACCGGGAAGCTCCAGGCCCTCAAGGAACTCGAGGGACGCGCCGCCACCGGTGGAGATGTGAGTAATTCTGTCAGCGAAGCCGAGAGTCTCACAAGCAGCCGCGGAGTCACCGCCACCAACGATAGAAATGCAATCGCTGTCAGCAAGTGCCTGTGCTACGGAAATTGTACCCTTTGCAAGAGTGGGGTTCTCAAATACGCCCATAGGACCGTTCCAAACAACGGTCTTCGCGGACTTAACAGCCTCAGCATAAAGAGCCATTGTCTTGGGACCGATATCTGCGCTCTCTCTGTCAGCAGGGATCTTGTCTGCGTCAACGATCACTGTCTCGATGGGAGCATCAATGGGGTTGGGGAACTCTGCGATCGTGGTGCAGTCGATGGGGAGAAGAAGCTTAACACCGTTAGCTTCTGCCTTAGCCATCATTTCCTTACAATAGTCGATCT
Organism: Clostridia bacterium; assembly: GCA_017462125.1. Next base: position 2,391 of record JAFTRQ010000188.1, read on the forward strand.
TCTCGCTGTCAAGGAGAGACTGACCTACGCCATAGCCCTTAGCTGCGAGGAAGGTATAGGACATACCGCCGCCGATGATAAGGGTGTCAACCTTGGAAAGAAGGTTGTTGATAACGTTGAGCTTATCGGAAACCTTTGCGCCGCCGAGAATAGCAACGAAGGGTCTTTCAGGGTTAGCAAGAGCTTTACCCATAACGCCGATTTCCTTACCGATGAGGTAACCGCAAACTGCGGGAAGGTATGCAGCAACGCCTGCGGTGGAAGCGTGTGCTCTGTGAGCAGTACCGAACGCGTCGTTAACGTAGAGGCCATCCTCGCCACAAAGGTCAGCAAGTGCCTTTGCGAACTCGGGCTTGTTCTTCTCTTCGCCTGCGTCAAAACGAACGTTTTCAAGAAGAACGCAAGTGCCGTTCTCCATTGCGGCGATCTTTGCCTTAGCATCGTCGCCTACGATATCGGTAGCGAATGCTACCTTGCCGTCGAGATATTCGTTAAGTCTGTCAGCTACGATCTTAAGAGAGAACTTCTTAACGTCCTTCTTTGCCTTCTCAAGATACTCTTCAGTAGCTGCTGCCTGCTCGCTTTCAGGAAGCTCGGCAACCTTCTTCAGCTCCTTCTTGGTGAGCTTGAAGCCGGGGGTGAATACGTTGTGGGGCTTACCCATGTGGGATGCAAGGATAACCTTTGCGCCCTTTTCCATAAGGTACTTGATTGTGGGGAGTGCCTCAACGATTCTCTTGTCGGAGGTGATCACTCCATCCTTGGAGGGTACGTTGAAATCGCAACGAACGAAAACCTTTGTGCCCGCGTTGATAACAACGTCTTCGATAGACTTCTTGTTGTAGGTCATTGTAAAATCCGCCTTTCTTATTTTGATCGGCTTTACGCCAAATTTTTTACCATCTTATAGTTTACCACAAATATCAAGATTTATCAAGTGGTAATAAGTAAAATTTTAACAATTTCGTATCTTTTTTTTACTGCATATTGACCGAAGCGCGCTCACCCGTCAGATTCTGCGCCTCAGCCTCGGCAAGCAAAGCGTTTCGCGCATCTCTTTGTCTGATCAGATGCTTGTAGGTCGCGACGCAACAAACAAGATGCGCCGTGGAGGTGATCAGCCAGGTCACCGGATATGCTATGTAAAGGTAGCTGATCTGTCCGGGGAAGATGCTGTTGCATATCACGATGATCCAAGCGATACGAAGGACACATGAGCCGAGTATCGACACGACCATCGGAATGAGCGGCTTGCCCATACCCCTCATAAGACCGCTCAAGACCTCCATCACTCCGCACAGGAAATAGGTGGTACTGATAATCTCAAGTCTGAGAAGACCTGCCGAGAAGACCTGCTCCTCAAGGACGGGGTCCTTCTCGTTTATATAGATCGAAAGCAGTTGATCGCTGAACAGCAGACACGCTGCTCCGATGACCAATCCCGTGATGATAACCACGGTAACCGCGATAAAGCCGACCCTCTTAACTCTCTCTATCTTCTCCGCGCCCACGTTCTGTCCCGCAAAGGTCATAGCCGTCTGATAGAGCGAGTTCATCGCAACGTAGATGAAGCCCTCGAGGTTTCCCGCCGCCGCGCTTCCCGCGATGACTGCATCACCGTAGGAGTTGATGGTCGATTGGATCAGAACGTTGGAAATCGAGAAGACCACGCTCTGAATGCCCGCAGGCAGACCGTTTCGAACCACCGCTACAATATCGTCCTTCTTCATTCTGACCTCACGAAGGTTGACCTTGCAGAGGCCGTCATAACGGCACATATAGACAAGTATCATAATCGCCGAAGCATACTGCGCTACAGTAGTCGCAATACCTACGCCAACGGCGCCCATGCCAAAGCAAAGCACCATAACAAGGTTAAGACCTACGTTGAGAAGTCCGGATATCGAAAGGAATATCAAGGGTCGCTTGGTATCTCCCGACGATCGCAAAGCCGCCGCCAAGAAGTTATACACCATCATCGCAGGCATACCTACGAAATATGCCTGCATATAAGGAACCGCCTGTGCCAACGTCCTTGCGGTCTCCTCGCCGCTACCCATCATCAGCTTCAAGAGCGGCTCACACATCAGGAACCCGAAAACGCCAACAAAGATACCGCAGATCAAGCCGCCAAGGAGCGAGGTATGTACCACGTCCTTGACCTCCTTGTGCCGTCCCGCACCGATACCCTGCGCCACGCAGATACCCGTACCGACGGAAAGGCCCATAAAGGCATTGACAAGCAGATTGATCAGCGGACCGCAGGAGCCGACCGCTCCCATCGCCACGCTACCCGCAGACGAAAACCTGCCCACAACGATCATATCCGACGCGTTGTACAAGACCTGTAAAAGTCCCGTTGCCATCAGCGGAAGTGCGTATTTCAGCATCTTTCCAAGCAGAGGCCCCTCGGTCATACTGTATTGTTTTTTTGTTTGGACCTTGGTCATTTTAATCTCCATTTCATAAAGCGCTGTCTTGCCAAATTGCGACAATGCCGCAAATCTACTCATTATAATTATAAACCTTAATAGAAAAAAGTCAAGAGCTTATTTCGAATAAATCGCCGCAAATATGGATTTTTCTCGTCTTTTTTCTCGTTGACAAATCTTCCTTATTGTGTTATACTAAACGTACAGGCAAAAAACATCCGAAAGGAAGAAAATAAATGATCTATATGTTTTTAGCAGACGGCTTTGAAGAGGTCGAAGCACTCTGCCCCCTTGATATTTTGCGCCGCGCAGGTCTGGAGGTCACCACCGTCGGAATCGGCAAGGATATGATCCGCGGAGCCCACGGAATCACCGTGCAGACCGACATCGTGGATATCCTGTATCGCGACAGCGACCCCGAAATGCTGATCCTTCCCGGCGGTATGCCCGGCTCTACCAACCTCGACGAGAGCAAGACCGTTGACGCCGCGCTGAAGGCGGGTGCGAGAAAGGGCGCTTTCCTCTGCGCTATCTGCGCCGCTCCTTTGGTGCTTGGCAAGCGAGGATATCTGCAGGGCAAGAGTGCCGTCTGTTACCCCGGATTTGAAGAATATCTTATCGGCGCCACCGTCAGCGAGGACAGATCCGTTGTCCGTGACGGCAACGTCATCACCGCCAAGGGAATGGGCGTAGCGTTCGACTTCGGTCTCGAGCTTGTGCGCGCACTTAAGGACGACGAAACCGCTGAAAAAATCAAAGCCTCCGTTTTCGCCAAGTGATATGTCAAAGAATATGAAAGCAATCGAAAAGAGCACGCCAAACGTGGCACATATTCCCCGCAAGGAGGGCTTTTTGCCCCTTTTGCTTGCGGCGGTAGCAATGTTGATCACTCTGATTGCCACGGTGATCGATAAATTTATCTACCCATTTGGCGGCGATATGCTCTCCCCTGCTCTGGGGCAGATCATCATATTGCTGATCCCCACCTATCTCTGCATCCTGTTTCTCTCTCCCGAGAAAACGGCAGGTGAGCAGATCAAGGCGCTGGGCATCGGCAAGCTGCACGCGCAGTACGTCTTTTTCATGATCTTTGCGGCAATGTTCACCGTTACCACCTCGCTCCTTTTGAACATTCTGTTTTACGGTGTGGCATCCTCGGCAAAGGGCTTCACGCTTCTTGCGGCGTTCACCGCCGGCGTGGGCGAATACGCAGTCAATTACCCTTATCTGATCACGGTCTACGTGCTGATCCCTTCGATTTTAGAGGAGGCCGTCTTCCGCGGAGTGATCTTTGGCGAGCTGAAAAAGATCAGCCTGCCTGTGGCGATCGTCCTGTCCTCTCTGATCTCCGCGCTGTTCGCGTTCACGCTTGGCGGCCTGCCTGCGGCGATCTTTTGCGGCTTGACCTACTGCTTTGTGCGCATGACAACACGGTGCCTGCAGGCATCAATGATCGTCCATCTTGTCTATAATCTTTACGCTCTGCTGTTGGGCACCAACGTCTCGGCATATTTTCTCTCCTCGCAAAACAATACGCTTCTGATCGTGATTATTCTGGCGGCTTGGCTTGTCAGCGCATCGCTGTTCTTTACGGAGGCGGCACGGCTGTACAAGGAAAAGGCAGAAAAGGTCAGCGCGGGCGAGGAACAGCCCACCCTGCCCAAGACAAGCTTCAAAAAGCTTTGGTGCGATCTGCTGAGCGTCTTTACATTCAAACCTACCGCGGTGTGCGCGATCGCGTGCGCGGCGCTCTACGTCGCGATTATGATCGTATGCGCGTTGGGTTAAAACGGCAAGAAAACAACATAAAAAATCTCCACGGGCATGGCGTTGTGTCCCTAAGGACACAACGCCAACTCTATTCGCCTGCGGCGAGTGATATTGCTTCGCAGTGATATTCGGCTTGTGCCGAGTGATATTCGCTTCGCGAGTTTTGGGAGGCGAATAGAATATCACTTCAAGGCA
>JAFTRQ010000189.1 GCA_017462125.1 Clostridia bacterium
GGATGAAAAGGATAAAATGGATACATAATAGCCATTTTTTGAAAGTTTTTGGGATTCTTAAGACCTTTTTTAAAAAAGGTCTTAAGCGGGGTGCAGGGGCAGAGCCCCGCATCGCATCTCACCGACAAATCAAAATTTGAAACAGCATAAAAAGGAAAATAGCGTGAAAGTTACTTCTCACTTGTAGGTAATTTAACTGCTTCACGCGCGAATTTTGCCTTGCCGGCAAAATTCATCGATTACTATTTGTGCCGCCGCGAACGGCGGAATGGAGATTAAAATGCAAAAAATTATATTTGATACTGACATTGGCGGCGATTGCGATGACGCGGGCGCGCTTGCCATCCTGCACCGCGCGGCGGAGCGTGGGTTGGTTGAGCTGTTGGCGGTGACCGTCAGCACAAGAGACCCGTGGGCGCCTGCCTGTGCCGACGCGATAAACAGACATTACGGAAATCCCGTTCCTCTTGGCCTGTGCGATAGGGCACCCATCGGTGACCCCACAATGGCGGAGTTTCTGGAAAGATACGGAAAACATATTGCCGAGAATTTTGATAATGAATATTTGCCAAAGCCCGCAGAATGCTCTTTGGGACGGGAAATTCAACGTCCCGAAAGGGCGGTATGCTTGATGCGCCGTCTGCTTGCGCAAAACAGGGGCGGGAAGATCACCCTTGTGGTGGTGGGAAGCTGTGTCAACCTTGCCGCCCTGCTTCGAAGTGAAGCTGATGAGTATTCGCCCTTGACGGGTCTCGAGCTTGTTGCCGAGCAGGTCGCAGGGGTAGTGCTGATGGGCGGATATTTCGGAGAAAACAGCACGCCTGAGTATAATATCAAGATCGATATTCCCTCGGCGCAGCTTGTCTTTGAAAAATGCCCCGTTCCCATTGCGGTTTCGCACTTTGCCGTGGGCTTGCAGGTCTTTTCGGGCGGTCGGCTTGTTATGGAAGAGCCCGAAAATCCCGCCGCCGAAGCTTACCGATTCCACGTGGGCGGAAAGAGGCACAGTTGGGATCCCATTGCAGCGTTTTATGCGGTTTACGGTTGCGGTGGCGTGTTTGATGATGGGCGAGTTGGCAAGATAACAGTCCGGAACGACGGTATGACCCGTTTGGATGCGTGTGACGGCTTGCACAGACTGATCGATTGTCCCGATATTGCCGCCGCCGAGCGGCGTCTTGACGAGGCGATGTGCGGTTGTTGATGAAAGGAGGGGTTATGAAAACACAGAATTTTGAAAGAGAGCTGCCGAGCGGATACAGACAGGTAAAGTATATCAATGCGAAAGACGCAAAGTTGGGGATCATATTTAATCTTGTGGCGCTGGCAGTTCTTGCAGTTGTAATAGCTGTGGCATGGCTGTTACTTCCCGATTGCGGGGAATCCTGCCTTGTTGTGGAAGATCCCGTGGAGACCTTGGTTGCTTTGGTCGTTTTCCTTGTAGCCATGGTTGGCTATGTCGTACTTCACGAGCTGGTTCACGGTATTGCTTACAAGAGCCTTACGGACGAAAAGCTGACCTTCGGCATGAGCTGGAGCTGCGCTTATTGCGGCGTACCGAATATCTATACCTATAGAAGAACGGCGCTTATTTCCCTTGTTTCCCCGCTTATCGTTTTCAGCGCGGTATTTATCGCTCTGACCGTAGCACTTTATTTTGTCTCGCCGATCTATTATCTTATGTCGGCGTTTCTCTTGGGTCTTCATCTCGGAGGCTGTAGTGGTGACATTTATTGTACACTGTTGTTCCTTTTCAAGTTCAAGGATAAGAGAACTCTGATGAGAGATACAGGACCCGAGCAGTTTTTTTATGTGCCTTTGAAAGATTGACGGATTCGGAAGGAAACGGTTGTTAATATGATTGCGATTATCAGAACGTGGAAAGATGGTGTATATGCATCCCCGGTATTTGCAATTAAGCGCGGAAAAATGATCGTCTTTGATCCTTCTTTTGATGGGATACGGATGATTCCGGTATGGAATGGATACTCCTCCGCGTTTGTGGTGCAGGGTCATATATCGGAGTTCACATATCAGCATAATTTGTGGCGCGGATATGATTGGGTGTTGACAAACAAAAAATTGATGAGAGCATTGCGCTGTGGAAAAACTGCTTCTTTGAATAAATTCACTGAATTTCAAAAATTTGCGTGTAAAGTGGATCTGCCTGAATGGTTTGAAATCAAACACGTTAACGATGCGGAGACCTTGCTGTATTGGACGGGCGATTTTCACGATGCGACGGTAAAAAAAATCTGCAAAAACCGAAATGATCTTGATGTTGCATTTCGGTTTGTAAATGGATTTGATGTGACGATGCGATTTGTTGACGTTTATGAGACCAATATAAATGAGCATATGCATGGAATGATATATGATTCCGAAATTGAACTTGCAGACGATGGAATATGCTGGAAGGTGACCATGGGGCATTGCTATGGTTATGAAGGCTGCGAAGAGATTGGACCGTTTGTAAAAAGCTCCAAGCTGCTGTGGAAGGTGGATGTAGAAACAAGGTTCTTCAGAGTATATCATAGAAATTACGCGGATATTGGTGAACTTTATGAGGATCTGTATGAAGAAATCCCGGATAATCTTGCTTTAAATGATGGGGTGATAACCGTCACAGTCGAAAATGACGTTATGACAGTGAAACGTTGTGACGGTGAATATTGTACATACGTAAACGGGATCAGAGAAAAGGGCGTTTCGGAGGATCAAGATATATACTATGATGTTCTTGAATTTTTTGAGGATGCCTCGGAGTGAGAAAACATGATATGATCCAACAAAAATGTAATTTGATTTTGCCAATTTGAACAGGACAAAATATTTCAAAACGAAGGACAATATGTGCCGGAGGAGTAAATCATAATGACTCAAAAAGAAAAAATGCACACGGGCGATCTATATTTGCCCGGAGATGAAGAAATTATGGCCGAGCAGCTGCGTTGCCTTGACCGACTTTACGATTTTAACAATACTCGCCCTACCGAGATGGAAAAAAGAGAAGAGCTGCTCCGAGAAATGTTCGCCGAGATCGGCGAGGGTTGCTATATAGAGCCGCCCTTCCATGCCAATTGGGGAGGCAAGCACTGTCATTTCGGAAAATTTGTTTACGCCAATTTCGGGCTGACAATGGTGGACGATACCCATATTTACGTCGGCGACTACACGTTATTCGGTCCCAACGTGGTGGTGGCAACGGCGGGGCATCCCATATTGCCCGAGCTTCGAGAGCAGGGCTATCAGTATAATATGAGTGTGCGGATCGGCAGAAATTGCTGGATCGGTGCAGGAGCGCTGATTATGCCCGGGGTTACCGTTGGAGATAACGTAGTCATAGGCGCCGGTAGTGTGGTAACGAAGGATATTCCGTCGGGTGTGGTAGCGGTCGGCAACCCTTGCAGGGTATTGCGTGAGATTAGCGACCGCGACCGAGAATTTTACTTTAAAAATCGAAGGATCGACAGCTCTTTGCTGTCTTAAAATAATTGCTTGGAGGATTTGATAATGAAGATTTCAACCGAGATAAACTCCGCGGCGAAGCATGTGGGAGAAGAGAAAGCGATTGAGCTGATCGGCAAGGCGGGCTTTGATTGCTGGGATTTTTCTATGTTCAATATGTGCCGTTGGGATTGGGGAAAGAATTGCCCTGTTGACGAGGATCACCCCCTTAAGGGTGATCATTATCTTGCTTTTGCGAGAGAGCTGAAGAAGATCGGCGAGGCGTACGGAATGGAGTGCAATCAGTCCCACGCGCCCTTCCCAAGCAAAAAGCCGCAGATCGAAAAGCTTTTGAAGCGTGCGATAGAGTGCACAGCGGAGGCGGGCGGTAAGATCTGTATCATCCACCCCGATAACGACAGCTCGGCAGAGCAAAACGCGGAGATGTATTTTGAGCTTTTGCCATTCGCCAAGGATCACGGTGTGAAGATCGCCACAGAAAATATGTGGAATTGGACACGCGAAAACGGTCTTAATCAAGCAGCCCCTGCCGCTTGCTCCGATGCCGCAAGCTTCAATGCACACCTTGATGCAGTTAATGACGACAATTTGGTTGCCTGCCTTGATATCGGTCACGCTGAAATGAAGGGACTTAATGCTACCGCTCCCGATATGATCCGTGCCCTCGGCAGCCGCTTGCAGGCGCTTCACATTCACGATAACGACCGATGGAGAGACCTCCATCAGATCCCCTTCGCGGGAAGTATTGATTGGAACGAAGTGGTCAAGGCTCTCCGTGACGTGGATTACAAGGGAGAATTTACCCTTGAGGCAGACACCTATCTTCAGGCATTCAATGTCGACAACGTTTTTGAGGGCATCAAGAATATGGCAGATGCGGCACACAAGCTTGTGGATATGTTTGAAGGCTGTTAAGAGGTTTTATTATGAAAAAGATCATACTTTTAGGCGATTCCATAAGAATGGGATACGATAAATACGTAAAGGATGCTCTTGAGGGTGTTGCGGAGGTCTATTATCCCGAGGAGAATTGCAAATTTGCCCAATACCTTCTGCGCTTTATGAATCAATGGAAAAATGATGGCAAATGGCCCGCCGATGCCGATCTTGTGCATTGGAATGCAGGACTTTGGGATGTGGTGGAGCTTTTTGGAGAACCTCCGATCACTACCGAAGGGCAGTATGCCGAAATGATAAGCCGAACCGATCGGTTGATCAGAAGGCTGTTTCCGAACGCAAAGGTCGTCTTCGCCACGTCAACCTCTGTGCAGGAGGAGAAATACCGCCCTGATTTCAAGCGGCGCAACGAGATCATAAAAAGATACAATGATATTGCAATCGAGGCGTTAGCGGGCAGAGATTGCACGGTCAACCGGCTTTTTGACTTTACTTTGGCTTTGCCTGAGAGCTGTCGCTCCGATATGACGCATTTCAATACGCCCGAGGGAAGACGGGCGATGGGAGACCGTGTGCTGTCGGTCATTTGCGGTGAGCTTGGCATTGACGCGGGGGAAGTCAAGCTTGAGAGCTTCGTTCCCGAGAATTACAGCGCGAAGAATATCGGCAACTGACGGAAGAAAGGAGCTTAGCGTGAAAGTTACTTTTTTCTAATAGTGAAATTTCACGCGCGGATTTTGCCGAGTGGCAAAATTCATCGATTACTATTTGTGCCGCCGTGTGGCGGCGGAATGGAGATTTTTATGAAAAAAATTATACTTATCGGAGATTCGATCCGATTTGGTTACGATAAATACGTGAAGGACGCTCTTGAAGGTGTTGCGGAGGTTTATTACGGCAACGACAGCGCGAGATTTTCGGAGTACACGCTCCGCTATCTTTCGGATTGGAAGCACGATAACGGCTGGGGCAATGATATCGATCTCGTCCATTGGAACACGGGACTTTGGGACGTGCTGGAGATGTACGGTGAGCTACCTATATCCAACCCTCAGCAGTACGGTGAGACAATCGGCAAGATAGAGCGGCAGATCAAGATACTTTTCCCAAAAGCAAAGCAGGTTTTTGCAACCAGCACCTCGGTGATTGAGGAAAGGTACGGTCATGACCGCAAGAGGCACAATCATTTTATTGAACAATACAACAAGATCGCTGTGGAGACTTTGGCAGGTACGGGCTGCGTGATCAATGATCTTTACACGCTGACGAAAAACGCGCCCATGGAGATCCGCGACGGCGATCCCACCCATTTTTATACCCCTGCGGGAACAAAGCTGATCGGGGACAGAGTGCTGTCGGTCATCTGCGGGGAGCTTGGGATTGACGCAGGAGAAGTCAAGCTTGAGAATTTTGTGCCCGAGCAATACGATGAAAAGTCTATCGGATATTAACGTAAAGGAGCTATATCATGTTTAACGGAAAGATGAAAGCCCTGACCTTCAGCTATGACGACGGTGTGGATCAGGATATCAGATTGATCGAAATATTCAATAAATACGGACTGAAGGCAACCTTCAACCTCAACTCCGAGCTTCTTGGCAGGCGCGAGGATACGATCCCGCGGGAGGGGAAGATCATCAAGCATTACAAGGTGCACGCGTCCGACGTCAGATCGATCTATGAGGGGCATGAGATCGCGGCACACACGCTGACGCACCCTTTGCTTCCCAATATCGAGGACGATAACGAGATCGTCAGGCAGGTGGAGCAGGACAGGCTGAATCTCTCCGAGCTTGCGGGTTACGAGGTGGTTGGTATGGCATATCCCTGCGGGGGACAGAATTATGATGACAGAGTTGCCGATCTGATCCGTAGCCGTACGGGAATTCAATATTGCCGTACCATTGTTTCAAGCTACAAATATGACCCTCAGACCGACCTTTACAGATTCAGACCCACAGTCTATCATCACGCCGACTTTGATAAGATGGTGGAGATGGGCAAGCAGTTCTTGGAAATGAAGACAGACACCCCAAAGCTTTTCTATATCTGGGGTCACGCATTTGAATTTGATATTGCCGAGAATTGGGAAAAATTCGAGGAGTTCTGCAAAATGATGTCGGGACACGACGATATCTTCTACGGCACAAACAAAGAGGTTTTGCTTTAAGCAGATGTTGAAATACAAAAACGAGCTCTATTGCCTGCTTGCCACCGAATATAACTGTCCTACCGACGCTTTTGAGCGCGATGAAAATTTGCTTACCGTGTCGGTATTACGTGATGGCAGGCGGCAGTATACAAATGAAAAATACTTTTTCCATATGGTCACCACGGGCAAAGGCGCGGTGATCACCGCAGACGAGTGCCTGCATCCCTTTCTGCAGGATTTTATCAAGGACAGAGCGGGGCATTGGCTTTTTGAATTTCCGAACCTTCTTCCGCTTGAGAAGGAGCTGAATCGGTTTGGCTATACCCTGTCACAGACCCATCATATGTTTTTACACGCGTCGGATGTTGCGCCCGAGGGAGAGCTTCCCGTGAAATGGTTCTTCGGCGAAGAATTTCATCATTTTTACGGAGATTTGCGATTCCCGAACGCCATCTGTTCCGAATTTATGCCTCACAGACCCGACAGGATCGTTGTCTGTGCTTATGACGGTGACAGGATCATGGGGATGGCGGGTTGCTCGGAGGATGCGCGCGGCTGGATGCAGATCGGAATTGACGTTATGCCCGAATACCGTTCCCGCGGTGTGGGAACCTATCTTGTCACCCTTTTGAAAAACAAAATACTTGAGGACGGGAATATTCCGTTTTACGGAACCGGCCTGTCCAATTATCACTCATGGAATATTGCGCTGAACTGCGGATTTCGCCCGGCATGGGTCGAGATCGGCGCGGAGCGGATAAAAAAAGACTTATAAAGAGGTGGATCTTATGAAATTCAAATTTGATCACGACTACCACATTCATTCCCATCTTTCACTTTGCTCCAACGATCCCGAGCAAAGCAATGAGAGAATATTGCAGTATGCTAAGGAGAACGGGTTGAAAAAGATCTGTCTCACCGACCATTTTTGGGATGCCTCGGTAGCAGGAGCTCCCGATTGGTACAAAAAGCAGGATATGGAGCATATCCTGCAGGCTAAGCCTCTGCCCGAAAGCGAAGGAATAGAGTTCCTTTTCGGCGCGGAGACCGAGTTTAACCGAAAGCACGTTGTGGCAACGGCAAAGGAAACCTTTGACGAGCTTGACTTTGTCATTATCCCCACCACGCATCTGCATATGAGAGGATTGACGATCACGGAAGAGGACTACCAATCAAACGACGCGAGAGGAAGGATCTGGGTCAGCAGAATGGATGCATTGCTCGATCAGGATCTGCCGTTCCATAAGATCGGTATCGCGCACCTGGCCTGCCCTCTTTTTGATAACCGCTCCAGACAGCACTATCTTGATTCGCTTTCCTTGATCCCTTCGGACGAGATGGAAAGAGTCTTTGCCAAGGCAGCAGAGGTGGGGGTAGGCATTGAATTGAACTTTGGGGATATGAAATGTACGGATGACGAGGCCGATACTGTGCTGAGGATGTTCCGCATTGCCAAAGCACAGGGATGTAAATTCTATTGCGGAAGCGATGCGCATCACCCCAAGACGCTGATGCAGGCGAAGGAGGTCTTTGAGCGCGCGATCGACCGTTTGGAGCTGACCGAGAATGACAAGTTCCATATCGGGGAATAATTATGGAAAATAAAGAAAAGTATTGCGACCTGCATCTCCATTCCTACTATTCCGACGGTACCTGCTCGCCAAGCGAGTTGGTGAGGAAAGCGCGGGAGGCTCGACTCTCGCCCATCGCCTTGACCGATCACAATACGGTGGAGGGGCTTGACGAGTTTCTTGCTGAGGCTGAGAGACAAGGTGTTGAAGCCATATCGGGCATCGAGTTTTCGGTGGATTATCTCGGACGGGAGCTCCATTTATTGGCCCTTTACGTCGGACGTGAATATTTCGGCGAGATCGAGGAGATGATGGAGCGTTATCTCAAAATCAGAGAGCAGAGCAACCGAGAAATGGTGCAGGCGCTGAGAGACGGCGGATATCTGATCGATTACAACGAGATTTTAGCCAAAAGCGGTAACGGCTATATCAACCGCGCCCATATCGCCAGGGAATTGACCGAAAAGGGGTATATGCCGTCGGTGAGAGCGGCATTTGACACTCTGCTTCGCAAGGACGGCCCCTATTTCAGACCTCGCAAATTTCCGAATGTGTTTGATATGATAGATTACATCAGAAAGATCGGCGCGGTGTCGGTTCTGGCGCACCCCTTTTTGCAGTTTAATGAGGCAGAGCTCAGAGAGTTTTTGACCGAAGCCCGGAAGCACGGCCTTTGCGGTATGGAGACGGTCTATACCGAGTTTTCGGACGAGCAGGTGGCGCTTGCAAAGCGAAATGCCGAAGAATTCGGTCTGATTGAAAGCGGCGGCAGTGATTTCCACGGCACCACCAAGCCCGATGTGGCTATCGGCGTGGGATTTGGTAATTTGAAGGTTCCCGCGATTTTGGCGGAGAGAATTAAGAAACGAGCGGAGGAGAATTTATGACACATCTTATAATCACCCGACACGGGTACAGCGAATACAACAAGACGAGAATGTATACGGGGCAGGTCGACGTGGCGCTGACCGATCTGGGTCTCCGTCAGGCGGCGAGGACGGCGGAATATGTTGCCGAGACCTACAAGATCGACGCTATTTATTCAAGTGACCTGAAGCGCGCTATGAGTACGGCAATACCCGTTTCGGAAAGGCTTGGAATTCCCGTCATCAAGGAGCCCCTTATCAAGGAGATCTACGGAGGCCTTTGGGAGAATAAGTTCATGCCCGAAATCGACGAGCTTTATCACGACGATTATCAGATCTACAAGACCACCATCGGTCTGGCACGTTGTACCGGCGGCGAGTCGCTGGCGGAATTGCAGGCGAGAGCCCTTGAGGGAATGAAGAAGATCGCCGAGGAGAACGACGGTAAGACGGTCTTCGTTGCCACACACGGCGGTGTGCTTCTGGCGCTGACGGCTTATTGGATGGGTCTGCCGCTTGAAAAAATGCACGAGACTCCCCCCGCAACCAACAGCTCGATCACCGAGGTTACATACGACAGAGGCGAATTCAAGATCGTCAAATATAGCTTTGACGAGCATCTTGGTGAGCTGAAAGTCGAAAACGATATGCATTTGCAATAATTGATAAGGAGAGTGCTTATGGTAAACAAAATATCCGCTGCGGTTGAGAAGCACAGACAGCTGATCCTTGACGCCGAGAGGTATATCTGGAAGAATCCCGAGACGGGATACAAGGAAGTTAAGACAAGCAAATACCTTGCTGAAAAATTTGAGTCCTTGGGCTACAAATTGACCTATGCCGAGGGAATCACGGGATTTTATACGGTAATTGATACCGGCAGACCCGGCCCTGAAATATTGGTGATGGGCGAGATGGATTCGGTGATCTGTCCCTCTCATCCCGAAAGCGACCCCGTAACGGGAGCGGTGCATTCCTGCGGTCACAACGCGCAAAGCGCGGCGTTGCTCGGTATCGCGGCGGCTCTGAACGAGGAGGGAATACTTGATTCTCTCTGCGGTCGCATCAAGCTCTGCGCCGTGCCTGCGGAGGAGCTGCTTGAGATTGAATTCCGTCAGGGACTGAAGAAAGAGGGCAAGATAAAATATCTTGGCGGCAAGAGCGAATTTTTGCACAGAGGATATTTTGACGGCGCGGATATGGCGCTTCTGGTGCACACCGCTCACGGCTTTTCCTGCGGCTCTGACCACGTTGGCTGTCTCGTGAAGCGCATAATATACAAGGGCAAGGCGGCTCATGCGGGCGGAAATCCCGCAGGCGGTATCAACGCACTTTACGCGGCAAGCTGCGGATTGCAGGCGGCAAACGCTCTCCGTGAGACCTTCAGAGAGAGTGACCTCATTCGTTTCCATCCTATAATCACCCACGGTGGCGATATGGTCAACGCGATTCCCGAGACAGTAGTTATTGAAAGCTACGTCAGGGGCAAGAGCTTTGAAGGAATCGTGAGAGAAAACAAGAAGATAAACCGTGCACTTATCGGTGCGGCGCTTTCCGTGGGAGCCAATATCGAGATCGTGGATATGCCCGGATATTCACCGCTTGTTGACGACGTTAATATGGCGGCGGTGGTAAGTGAGGCGGCGAAGCTTGTGGATTCCTCTCTCAATCTTCCCGTAGCATCTCCGTGGAGCACGGGAAGCACCGATATGGGCGACCTTTGCTATCTGATGCCCACTATTCAGCCCTATGCCGCAGGAGCTGTCGGCACGGGACACGGAAACGATTATTATATCGTTGACCCCGATGCCGCTTGCGTTAAAAACGCTAAATGGCAGGTGATGACGATTGCTCTTTTGCTTGAAAACGGAGCAGAGAGAGCGAAGAAGATTATTGAGGGTTTCAAGCCGAAGTTCCCGTCGGCAAGGGCATTCCTTGATTATCAGGATAGCCTGAACGATGAGGGTGACCGCATTATTTACACTGACGGAAAGGCCGAGGTACGGCTTTGATATAATTTTTGGCAATAGCCTGAAAGGACAGAATTATGCTTAAAAGAGAAGAAATCAGAATCAGAGATCCCTTTATTTATACCGACAAGGAGAACGGATGCTACTATATGTACGGTACCACCTCCTGCAAAAAGGACACCTTGGCGGCAGGCGCTTCATATGCCTGCTACAAGTCCTATGATCTTGAAAATTTTGAAGGCCCGTTTATACTTTTTGAGAGCGATGGAAAGAATTTCTGGGCGGACAGAGATTTTTGGGCACCCGAGATGCATAAATACAACGGCAAATATTATCTTTTTGCAAGCTGTAAGGCAGAGGGCGTTTGCCGCGCGACACAGATCTTCGTTTGCGACACCCCCAACGGCAAGTACGTTCCTGTTTCCGAGAAGCCCATCACTCCTCCCGATTGGGAGTGTCTTGACGGAACCTTTTACGTTGAGAACGGTCAGCCTTATATGGTTTTTTGTCACGAATGGGTGCAGGTTGGCAATGGCGAGATCTGGGCAGTTCCGCTGACAGCAGACCTTTCCGCTGCCGCAGGAGAGCCCAAGATGCTGTTCAAGGCAAGCGATAATCCCGACGTCAGCGAGCTTCAGGTTGGCAGGGGGACATACGTCACCGACGGCCCCTTCCTTTGGCAGGAGGATGGCAAGGTAAAGATGATTTGGTCCAGCTTCTATAAGGGCAGATACCTTGTGCTTGAGGCTGAGGCAGATTCGCTCCTTGGTGAGTGGAAGCACGGAGGAAGTCGATTTGACTTCGACGGCGGTCACGCGATGCTCTTTACAACACTTGAGGGCAAGAGAATGATCTCGCTCCATAAGCCTAATACAGCAAATTTGGAAAGAGCGTTTTTCTGCGAATTCTGATTATGAAAAGAACACCGATCAATCTAAATCTCCAAGAATTTCCCGAAGAATTTCACTCGGTATTGGAAAGCGCCGATGTTTTTGACAGCAGCTGCTCGGAAGCGGCACGGGTTTATTTCCTCGACGTTGACGACGGCTTGTATCTGAAGGTCTCTGCAAAGGGAAGTCTCAAAAAAGAAGCCCTGATGACCGATTATTTTCACAGCAGAGCACTTGGCGCGGCAGAGGTGGTCAGATATCTGTCCAATGACAGGGATTGGCTTCTTACCACCCGTGTGGCGGGCGAGGATTGCACCCACGCGGACTATCTGGCAGATCCGAAGCGACTTTGCGACCTGCTTGCGCAAAAGCTGCGAGAGCTTCACGAGACCGATTTCAGCGGTTGTCCCATTCCGGATCATACGGCTAACTATCTTGCCACCGCCGATCACAACTTTAAAGCGGGCATTTATGATGCGGCGCTGTTTCCCGATAATTGGGGATACAGAACGGCAGAGGAGGCATGGCAGACCTTGCAGGAGGGAAAGCATCTCTTAAAATCCGATACGTTGCTTCACGGAGATTATTGCCTACCTAACGTGATGTTGGATCGTTGGCGCTTCAGCGGCTTTATTGATCTTGGCAACGGCGGTGTGGGAGATCGACACGTTGACCTGTTTTGGGGTGCGTGGACGCTGAATTTCAATCTTCATACCGACAAATACCGTGAGCGCTTTTTCGACGCGTATGGAAGAGATCGCATAGATGAGGATATTCTGCGAATCGTTGCGGCAGCGGAAGTGTTTGGTTAATTGTAATATAAATTGGGATTTAGCGAGGACGCGGGGGAGACGCGTGTTACTTTTCTTGAAAGAAAAGTAACCAAAAGAACCTCCCCCCAAAAAAAGGTTAGAATTGCACCAATGCTGTTCTATAAAACCGTATTGATTTGAATCAAAATTCTTCTTCTATCGTGTTTCGAGTTTCTTGCAAACTCTTTTGTGTAAAAGGTTTCAAATAAACTTGCAACTCGATAGCAGTGATGCTTTGACAAAATCCTCACGGTTTTATAAAAACAAAACGGCTACACCTAAAACCAATTTTTGAAAAGCTTTTGGATTCTTAAACCTTTTTTTCAAAAAGGCTTAAGCCGCCGGAGGCACGCGTCCCCGTCGGCCGACAAATCAAAATTCCAAGATGAAATAAAGAGCCGAGGCTATCTCGGAGAAAGGAAGAAAAATGAGTATTCAATTTCAATTTTTAGGAACCTGCGCGGCGGATTTTTCACCCAGATTGAAGGGCGATTGCGCCAATTGCTTTGATATGAACGCGCGCCGTTCGTCGTCCGCTATTATTAATGGCAGATATCTGATCGATTGCGGTATACATACCGTCAATTCTCTCGAAATTGCGGGAATTCCGTTTGAAAATATCACCGATGTTTTCTTTACACACCTTCACGGAGATCATTTTCAAGCCGCTAACCTTGCCAAGATCGCAGAGGCAAAGACAGAGCCCTTGCGCGTGTGGGTCGCTAACAGCGCAAAGCTTCCCAAAATCGAAAACACGGTGATCATCAGAATGCCCAAGCATGCCAAGATTGACGTGGACAAGGGTGTTTTCGTAACGGGACTTTATGCAAATCACGACGAGGGTGCCGCTCCTCAGCACCTTCTTTTTGAGATCGACGGCAAGAGGATCCTTTACGCAACCGACGGCGGTTGGGTAGTGAATGCAAGCTATAACTTCCTCCGTCAGCAGACTCCCACGCTTGATATGCTGGTTTGGGATTGTACCTGCGGCGATTACGAGGGTGAATGGCGAATCGGTGAGCATAACAGCATTCCTATGATCCGTCTGATGCTGCCTTCCTTCAGAAAGGTCAAGATCATAGACGATGAAACGAAGGTATATCTGACCCATCTTGCGCCCTCTCTCCATAAGCCTCACGACGAGACCGTGGAGATCGTGAAGCCTATGGGCGCACTTGTAGCTTATGATGGACTTGCTATTGAGATCTGATAACGGATTTTGCGCAAAAAAGTGGGATATTTGAAGGAATATTATGTCAAAAATGATGATTGTACTTGACAGATTACCAAAATTCCCGTATAATTATCATAGGACAGGTTTGTCTGTTCGGCTTCCAATTATGAAAAAGAGGTAAAAAGAATGTATCGTATAGGTATTGATTTGGGCGGAACCAATATTGCCGCCGCAATTGTAAATAACGAATTCAAGATCGTAAAGAAGATGAGCGTGCCTACAGGCGCGGAGAGAGACGCAAGCCTTATCATGGATGATATGGCGGCGCTTTGTAAGAACGTTTGCGCTGAGGCAGGCATTGATTTTTCCGAGATCGAGGCTATTGGTATCGCTTCTCCCGGTGTTGCGAACCATACAGACGGAATTATTGCGTATTCCTGTAACCTTCCTTTCCGTCAGTTCCCAATCTGCGCAGAGCTTGGTAAGAGACTTGGTATGAACAATATCCACGTTGAAAACGATGCCAATGCGGCTGCATGGGGCGAGGCTGTCGCAGGTGCCGCAAAGGGCGCGAAGGATTCTGTGATGATCACGCTCGGCACAGGTGTTGGCGGCGGTGTTATCATCGACGGCAAGGTCTTCTCCGGCTTTAACTATGCGGGTACTGAGCTTGGCCACGTTGTCATTCAGGTTGGCGGCAGACCCTGCGGATGCGGCAGAAAGGGCTGCTGGGAGGCTTATAGCTCCGCCACCGGTCTGATCAATATGACCAAGGACAAGCTTGCCGAGTGTGAAAAGGCAGGCAGAGCTACCTTGATGACCGAGATCGTTGCAAAATACGGCAAGGTCAGCGGCAGAACCGCATTTGACGGACTCAGAGCAGGCGACGCGGCGGCAAAAGAGGTCGTTGACGAGTATATCACATATCTTGCAAGCGGCCTTGCAAGTATGATCAATATCTTCCAGCCTGAGGTGCTTTCCATCGGCGGCGGTATTTCGGGTGAGGGACAGTTCCTGCTCGATCTCGTTACTCCCATCGTTACAAACGAAATGTACGGCGGCGACTTTATCAAGCCCACCAAGATCGTGATCGCAGAGCTTGGAAACGATGCGGGTATCGTTGGCGCGGCGTTCCTTGGAATATAAAATTTTTAATGCTATTGCAAATCAATTTGTTTAATTGAGATTTATATGTTCATTTGAAAAGGGGAGTGATATTATGGAAAAAGTAATTTCGTTTATTTTAGTTTTTTTGATAATAATAGGGTATAGTAGTTATACAGTTAGAGTAGAAAATGCAGAGGATTTGGTTATGGATGATGTAATTCTGTCTGACGAAGCAAAGGAATTACATCGTGATTGTCAATTTATACTATATGATAGTATAAAGGCCAATTCTTTTAGTCTACAAGAAGGCTTAACTGTGATATATGGTGATAATATTGTAATTAATAATATTTTTGAAGATAAGAGTTTGGCTGCAAATTTGAATGTCACTCCCAAAACTTCAAACAAGATTTCCGATGACTTGGACAGAGAGACTACGTTTTCCAACACATATATGGTGTTGTTTATGAAAAACGGAAACAAGATAGATGTAAATTATATACGAGTTGAATATGCACAAGATGTTGCAATTGAAACAATTAATAAATTTATTGAGGCGGAACATTCTAAAGGAGCGATTGAAGAATATGTAAACGATTTTATTATAAAACAAATAGCTGATACATCGTCTGCATATAATAGAGTGAGCAATCAAGCACAGGGTGCAATCGCAAGAAATTCCTCAACTACGCAAGTGGTTTTAAGTGTGAGAGATCAAACATACTATATTGCCAATTATGTAACAACTGCATCAGAGCTCATCCCGAGCAATACATATCCAGTAGTGATATATAAAAACGATATTACGTATCAAGCAATATCTATTGCAAATGCCTTGGAAGATAGCGAATTATATGTTATAGTTGCATTTGTAACTGTGACCCCGGGAAATTGTATGTCTTCTTCAACCAATGCGTGGTATGCATCGATGAGCGAGGCGGGGTTGTATAATGACTATTACGGCAATGCAATTTCCATAAAGGCGGTAAAAACCAGTTTTGAAAACTTATTCCCTGAGTATGACTATTTTATTGATATGTCTCCTGAGGTGGGGTTATCAGATGCAGGAGGATTAACTGTTCCGGTTTCTATAGGAATTCCGCCGTCTATTTCGACAAGTTTTAATATTAATGTTTGCTCTGGTCCACGGACTGATATGGATGTAATTTTTAACCCTAACGGAATCAGTTCCGTAAAATTTGAAGCATACAAAAAAAGCGCTCTATTTTCTACTGAGCCTTGTTTGATAACTAACCCTTTTTCGTATGTTGCGGGTGTCTATATGGAAAGTGGAGGACAAGTTTTATATATGAACGTTGCAACAACGATAAAGTATTATTTTGTTAATAAACGAGAAACTTCTGGCATTTGGGCTGGATGTGAGCGGGAGATGTATTATGATAATTACCAGCCCTAAAGAGAAGTATGCATTGATTTTTATATATAGCCTGCTCGCTTATATTTGTGTTTGCTTCATTATGTATTGGTTGCTTCAAGAATCGGCATCTGTGTTATTGCCAATAGTTTTTGTTTCTGTTCCGTGGATAGTGACTGAAGCTTTGGCAGCTGCGAAAAAAACATCTATTAAAGTTAAGTATTGGAGCGGCGTTGTATTTTGGCTGGTTTGTAATGCAATAAATTGGTTGATTTTGGTGCAGTATTATTCATTAAAATACGGAGAAAAAGCATTATATTATGTAATGTGGGAAGAAATGATATGTTCCACTTTAATATCATCATTATTGCAGTTAACAATGGTTTTCCTTATATGCGGAAGTGACGCATCAAAATTGTTGAAGAATGCTTTGATTATTGTAAGTATGGTTGCTATTATGCTTTGCTCATCGTTCTTGTCGCTATTGTATAATTATTACTGTCTTCATTTTGAAATACTACACTATATATTGTTAGGTGTATCAGTAATTTTTTACATTGTTTGTGGCGTAATAGAAACTAGTCGCTTGATAAAAAAACACAAGGGAGAGATAAACTGATATTATGGTATCTGCAACGAAAAAGGATTCGGGCGATTTCGTCTATATGCGGCTGAAGAAGCACGTCTGCCCCGATTGCGGACAGAAGGTGTTCGTCAGAAAAGTGAAAAAGGTCATCAAGGCGGGATCTCGCGCGGCAAAGGATTACGACTTTACCGTTGGAGACGTCACACTTGATGGAAAGGTCAAGTTTATCTGGTATGAGTTCAAGTGTACCGGATGCGGCAATATGACCACCGAGGCGGATATGAAGGCATACGAAAAGCGCATGCTGGAGGAAGCGAAGGCGGAGAAAAAGGCCGCAAAGAAAGCCGAGAAAAAGGCTAAAAAGCAGCAGAAAAAATCTTGATATGAGTATGATTTTGAGGGGTTCTGATAAAGAACCCCTCAAAAAAGAAAGAGAAGACTTGAATGAAGGATTATTTTGCGAAAAATGCACCGATCCGCTTCATAAACAGAATCGACGGTGATTGCGTCAACGAGCGGGACGGTATAAAAACTCTGAATGGAATTCGTATCCCCGTTGAGGTGGAAGCGCCTACGGGATGTGAGGTCGTGCTGAACGGAAAGAGAATGGTCGAAAAAAACGGTATGTATCGCGCGGAGCTGGACCTGTACAGCTATCGTAACGTGCTTCTTGCCGAGGATCTGACCAATCAGACAAGCGCTCGCATTTGCCTGTTCTATTTGAAGGATGCAGTGAAAAGATTCCGCTTTTCCTCGGACGATAATATTTTATTTCTGCAGGATATTACCGAGAATCAGCACCGATACCAATCGATTTTCGATAATCCCTATTTGGCTGTCTATAAAAAGGCGCACGATCTTTACGGGGCTAAGGTGCATCTGAATTTGTTTTATGAGCTTGATAAAAGGGGAAGGCTGTTTTTCAAAAGAAACCGCGGAGACTTTAACCTGTCGATGATGACCGATAAATTCAAGGACGAATTTGCGGCAAACGCCGATTGGCTCAAGCTGGCTTTTCACGCGAATTCCGAGTATCCGGATGATCCGTATGCCAATGCGACCGCGGAAAAAATAGTCGAGGATTGCTTACGCGTGCACCGCGAAATCATTCGCTTTGCGGGGCCTGCTTCGCTCAGCAGCTCCGCAACCATACATTGGGGTAGCGGAAACGTTGAGTGCGTTCGCGCGCTTCGATCTCTTGGGTACAGGTCGTTGACAGGTTACTTCACGGTCAGAAACGGCAACCCCTTAGTTGCCTACTATGTGCCGACAGATCTCTGCGAGCACGTGTATGAGCGCGATTTTTGGTTTGATACCGATGAGAATATGCTGTTCGCGCGAATTGACCGAGTGGCGAATATAGGCTCCTTGGAGCAGATTATGGAAGACATCAGGGATGTGGTTAACGACCCACACCGCGGAGGCTTCGTTTCGGTAATGATACACGAGCAATTCTTTTATAAGGATTACGTAAGGCATCTTCCCGACTTTGAGAAGCGTGTATTGGAGCCCTGCCGTTACCTTTATAAGCACGGTTACGTTGGCGGACATCTTTCGGAGATCACACGAGAAAATTAAAGCTTCATAAAAAACGCCG
The DNA here is from genome assembly GCA_017462125.1 of Clostridia bacterium. The sequence continues at coordinate 18,466 of JAFTRQ010000189.1, forward strand.
TGGAGATGGCGTTGTGTCCCTAAGGACACAACGCCAACTCTATTCGCCTGCGGCGAGTGATATTGCTTCGCAGTGATATTCGGCTTGTGCCGAGTGATATTCGCTTCGCGAGTTTTGGGAGGCGAATAGAATATCACTTCAAGGCA
>JAFTRQ010000190.1 GCA_017462125.1 Clostridia bacterium
TCGTGGAATTTCTCAAAGGTTTCCTTCTGCTCGTCTGTGAAACTCTTTTCCAAGTCCTCGTGATGGCGTGACATATATCCGAGCAGTTCTTTCATTTCTTTTGAGTTGGTTCTGCTATTCTCTTGAGGTATGATGTTTCCGTGCCAAAGCTCGTTGATGATCGACTTCATTGATAGATCACCTCCCGCAATACGACTTCTTCCGCGCTCGCCTTGATGTTATTCATCTCAGCAACCCATTTGAGCGCATCAGAAGCCTTTAATTCTTCGTCTATGCCACGTTCTCTTGCGAGGTTGGCAACTATGACTTCTACCATTTCATTGGCTTGTACGTCGATTTCGTGAAGGTGTGCGTTGAGTCTGCCTTCGGTTAAGAGAGTGGTGTATGTACCTCTCTTATGTTGCTTTAGATAGTCGCGATGAAGCAGTCCATATTTGCCAATGTGATGCTCGGTAGAGTTCGTTTCGCTGAAAATCGGGTAGTATTGCTCGCCACGAAGCTCGTATTTGATACCGTTTTCGATAATGTACTTTTCCATAAATCATATTCCTTTCTTTCAAAAAAGCCTTATAAATACAGACTTTTTCGGCTGTTCGGGAATATGTTTCGACCGCTTGGCGTATCGCCATTAAAATTAGGTCTGTTATGAACACTCCGACCAAAACTCAAAAGGACGGCAAATGCCGTCCTTTTGAGTTTTAGTAGAAAAGAATTGATGAAGAACCTCGCACCCTGCGCGAAGCGCAGGCGTGTTGTTTTGCGCGAAAGCGGGTTAAATGATCAATTCCTGAGAACGCAAGCGCAAAACTTGGTTCGTAAATCCTGTCACCTCGACCAAAAAAGGAAAGGAAAGGCTTGCCTTTCCTTTCCTTTTTTCGTTGTGGTTCCCGATGCCGAACTTCGCAAATTGCAAAGCAATTGGTTGTGTTTGCGCTCGGTGAATATTGAAGCTTGGGAAACATTGGCGCAAACATTGGTTCAAAATCCTGTGGCCTCGCCCCCAAATTGGTGCTATTTGTACAAAAAAATCAGTTCTCTTCACAAAAATTAGGCCGGATTTTTTATTTATTTTGTGCATTGGACCTGACTACGTGTTTGGGCGATTTTTGAGTCTGTTCACTTCTCAAAATTAGAAATATCTCGTTCAAAATCATCACGGCTGAAATCCATTTTACGCAGTATATTCTTGTAAATTCATTTTGTTCTATATGATGTTAATCATGACCAAGAAGATTGATTATCCATCAATTGTAATGCTTTCAACTATCACTTTACTATCACTTGCGGAGGAACCCGAGAATTTTCCTGTTACGGTTATCCAAGTGCCGATAGCTGGCAGATCACCATCATATTCCAAGGGGAGCGACCACGCGCCATCGTAATAAGGGTGCTGAATTTTACCGCCACTCATCACTCTGCCATATATCTTAATAGATTGTCCTGCATACTCGGAGGCGTGGTTGAGCATATTAACAACCTGCACTCTTGTGAGCGTAGGACTCATCGTTATGGTATCATAATCCCCGATTGATGCTTCGTATTTAACTACCACCTCAACAATTGCATTTTCCATCCAATAACCGTCAAGTGCGCTGTCGTTTTCCACAAACTTGCCACTTACCTTAACACGAGAACCGATTGGAGGAAGCTCATCGGTGCTTGTAGGAACGAATTCCCATTGCCAATCACAGCACAGGGTTTTATCGGAATATCCCCATACATAATAACGAGTCTTATTATTATAGCTGTCATGCAGAATCGCAAATACCCCCTCCTTGGTATATGTTTTATTAGCATAGCTATTGCCTTCACCATTTTGAAATACATTCAGATAAATCGAGTATTCTATAGGATTGAGAACCTTTGCTACTGTGTCAGATGATTTTCCTTCAGCTTCGCCGTTTGAGCAAGCAATCGTCGAAACTGCTATAACACATAACAATATTAAACAAAGAATCTTTTTCAACCCTTTTTACCTCCTAAAAATTTATCTATCAAAGTGAAGATCACAAAAACGATCAGATCGGCTATAACTATGGTTGAGCCAACAGGCGTGCTTGCTATAATAGAGACAAGTATACCGATAAGAGAACAACAGACCGATACACCCGCGGCGCAGATGGTTACTGCCTTAAAGTTTTTGCACAAACGCATTGCCGAGAGCGCCGGGAAAATAATAAGCGCGGAAATCAAAAGCGAACCTACGAGATTCATTGCCAAAACGATAATGACGGCGATGATCGTCGCAAGGATAAGATTATAAATTTTCACCTTTGTTCCCGATGTTTTCGCAAAATTCTCGTCAAATGTAATGGCGAAGATCTTATTGTATAGAAATATGAACGCCACCACCACAATGATCGACAGGACAACGCATAACCACACGTCTGTCTTTGAGAGTGTAAGAATGGAGGTTGAACCGAAAAGCGTGGAGCAAACGTCACCCGAAACATTATTGGAGCTCGGGAACAAATTCATCAAAAGATATCCGATAGCAAGCGCCGAAACCGATAAGATCGCTATTGATGCATCACCTTTGATTTTTGCGTTCTGTCCTGCGCAAAGCAAAATGATTGCCGCAATAATCGTGATGGGCAAGGCAATTATCATCTTATTTGTAAGACCTACAATAGCGGCAACCGCCATAGCGCCGAAGGCAACATGGGAAAGTCCGTCGCCGATAAAGGAAAAACGTTTCAGAACAAGTGTTACACCGAGAATTGAGGAGCAAAGAGAAATTAAAACACCGACGATCAATGCATAGCGGACAAAGGGATATTGAAGATAATTATATAAAGTATGAAACAATTCCATAATTATTCTTCACCTCCTTCGGCAAGAGAAAAGTGTTTGGCAATATCGCTTTTCAAATATTCGAATTTTGTTCCGAAAAAGATTTCTTTGCCGACATAAAGAATATGAGTGGCATATTTCACTGCGGATACAATATCATGGGATATCATAATGACTGTGATGCCATCTTTTTTATTGATTTGCTCGATTAAACGGTACATTTCGAGCGTAACCTTGGGATCCAGTCCCGAAACAGGCTCATCAAGCAGAAGGAGCTTTTGCGTTGCGCACAAAGCTCTTGCAAGCAAAACGCGCTGTTGCTGACCGCCTGAAAGCTCACGATAACAACGCTTTTTCAAAGAGGATATATTCATTCGTTTCATGCTCTGCTCGGCAAGCTGCTTTTCAGCTTTGACATAAAATGGGCGAAGCCCGCATCTTCCCTGACAGCCCGAAAGCACGATTTCTTCCACAGATGCGGGAAAATCCTTTTGTACGACCGTCTGCTGAGGAAGATAACCTATCTCATTTGGTTGCAGTCCATCTCCCGTAATTACTTTTCCGTCAATAGGAGAAAGCAAGCCGAGCAAGGTTTTCATCAAAGTAGATTTACCTGAACCGTTTTCACCGATAATACAAAGGAAATCTCCGCTATTCACAGAAAAATTCAGATTTTGCAATATTGCGCGCCCTTCATATCCGAGCGATAAATTTTGACAAATAAGCTGTGCCATATGTTCTCCCCTTATTTCAGCGCTTGCTTCAGCACATCCAAATTCGCTTCCATCAACGAAAGGTAGGTTACGCCATTTTCAATGTCTACGGTGGTGTTGGATTGCATGGAATTCATGGATAGTATTCTTGCATTCTTTGTTGTTGTATTCGAAATGACCGTTTCCGCGATTTTATGATTTACTCCGTCGATTGTGAGCACAACGCTGAGATTCAACTCATCAAGCTTTCCCGCAAGGAATGCAATGGTTTCAAAGCTTGCCTCACTTTCGGAAGAGCATCCCGAAAATGCGGCGTAATATTCGAGGTTATAATCGTCAACAAGATAGCGGAACGGAAAACGATCTCCGAACAGAAGCGTATTTTTTGTTCCTGCCTCTACCGCAGCCTGATACTCGCCGTCAAGAAGGGTGAGTTTTTCGAGATAATCGGATAGATTTGTGTTATAAGTATCTATATTATCGGGATCAATGTAACCGAGCTTTTCTGCTATATGAGTGCATATCAGCTTTGCATTTTTGAGCGAAAGCCACACGTGCTCATCGTTGGAGAGCGTATGCTCGTGTTGTTCGTCCTCGTGTTTATGATCATCCTCGTGCTCCATACCGTCAACAATTTCTTCTTGCTTGACAATATCTTCACCGAGAACTTTAAGCAAATTGATTACTATCATATCCTTGTTAGCGGCATTCGCAAGGATATCATCAACCCAACCATCGGATTCTCCGCCGACATAGATAAACATATCGCATTCTGAAATTTTGATAATATTTGCTGCCGTAGGCTGATAATTGTGCAGATCGACACCGGTGCCAAGGAGCATCGTGATATCAGCGGTTTCAGCTTTCTCTCCCATGATCTGCTTCACCCAATCGTATTGGGGGAAGATAGTTGTCACAATAGATAGCTTATCGGAATCACCGCCAACATCACAGCTTGCCAGCGCTCCCGTAACACCTATGAGCATTGCAAGCGCCAATAAAACAGAAATAATTTTTTTCATAAAAATAGCCTCCCAAATTAGATAAATGAAAAAACAAAGATACCCCACGAAAAGATGGCGGTGCAGACGCAAAAATGGCGTAAAAACAAGGGATAGGCGCAAAAACCGAGTCTGACCTCAAAAAGGCAGACTTATCCCTTGTTAATATATTTATTTAATTTAGAAGCTTTACTTTTAATGTTATAGGTGTATGCTGAGCTTTGGTTGCTTGTCCGCAAGTTATGTAGAATAGCAACGGCAACATAAAAAGGTGCGCGAATACAAAAATTCCGCAAGCAAGAGCTATTATTTTCTGCATTTCTGCGAAGAGCTTGGCACAGTTACAGATGGCGCATCCTGCGCCAATGCAATCATGATCTGTTCCGTGAATAATAAACAAAGGGGAACAAAGCATAACAAAGAAAATTGTTATTGCAAGTAATATAGCTATGATACGATTTTTCTTTGCCATACAAAATTTTTCCTTTCGACTTATTCAATACAGTTTCCGCAAACTCCGTATATCACGGTATCTTTGTTATCTATCGTAAATTTCTCGTTTTGTTTAAGGTTTTCGGTAATAGCCGCAACACTCAGCATTCCCATGTGAAAGGTTTTGCCGCACTTTTTGCAACGCAGATGCAAACAAGTCTTGCATCTATCCGCATCGGTATACTGATAATATACCTCTCGAGTTCCGCTACGGCTGATACGATGTATCTTACCTTCCGATTCGAGATCTGACAGATTGCGATATACCGCACTTAAGCTAATGCTATCATTGTCAAGCGCCTCGGCAATCTGCTTAGCTGTTAAGAGCTCGTCGGGGTGGAGTTCAAGATAGTGTAAAAATATTTTTCGTTGTTTCGTAATATATTTAGCCATCCTATTATCTCCCAATTCAATTTGCGAACCAATCGCAAATTATTATACCACCATTAAATCGATATGTCAATATAATTTGCTTATAACATTAAAAGTTCACAATATTTTTATAGCCGCGCAGTTATAAATAACTCAAGTTGGAAACTCAAAGCAAAACGGAATAGGTTGTTACACCTATTCCGAATGATTGTAAAGCGAAATCCCCGGCGACTATTGACAACTTCAACAATCGTGTGGTTAAGCGAAGGTTAACAGATGAGAGCAATTTCTGATTTCATTGTTCCTTGCAGTTCCATTTTAATTTATACTATCGAGAAGTATGGAAATATCCGCACTGTTCAGGGACTTTTTTGTTCCGTCCGACAGTGTCAAGCAGAGCTCGAATTGCTGATTGATACCGTCAACATACGCGCTGCAAACGAATTTGCCATTTTGATATGCCGAAATTTTTTTATTTATTAACATACTGCGCATGACATATTCGTTAAACAGCGCGGGGTTGTATTGAAAGAATTCTTTGATAATATCCGCAATCAGCAGATTTACACCGTTATAGCCTGCATCAAACAGTGCCCCCGCAATATCCTTTAATTCCGGCGGGAACCCCGACTCCGGCTCTGTTAAATTGATTCCTATGCCTACGATTATGCATGCCTGATTTTTGTCGTCTTGTTTGAACAAGCTTTCGGCAAGAATACCGCACACTTTTTTCTCGCGATAATAAATGTCGTTCATCCACTTTATTTGCACTTGTTCATTGATATGCTTCTCTATGGCTTTTGCCACCGCAACCGCCGCATGAGCTGTAATATGCAGATCACTTATCGCTTCTTGCGGAGCTTTCAGTAAAATGCTCATATATACTCCGGTTTTGGCGGGAGAATAAAAAGCTTTTCTCATTTTTCCGCGCCCCGCGGTTTGATGCTCGGAAATAATAACCGTTCCCGGAGGCGCTCCCGCTTTTGCTTTTTCTATTAAGACATCGTTGGTTGATGTAACCGTTTCATATTTTTCGATTATCAACCTTTTTATTTGCAAGCACTCTTCAATTAACATTTTGATTCATCAGCTCGCCCAGGGTCATCTCGCCCCAGGCATAGTCGGTCAGATAGCTGCCCTTGAACCGCCCCGAATATTCCTCTTTGCCGGAAAGGTACTCATAGAGGTCGCATTCGATGTTTTCGGGAATGATGCGCCGTTTTCCGTCAACAGATTCCATAATGTGACCGATACCGTATTCCTCCAGTGCGTTCTTGAGACGAAGCGCCTCTTTGCGGTATCTCGCCAAGGTAACGGCGTTTGCAGGCTCGTTTTCCCACAAATATCCGATCGCTTGCTCACTCGTCACGTAACCTCCTCGGCGATCCACGAGCAGGGCGAGCAGCTCTTTTGCTTTTTTGTTGCGAAATGCGATGGGTTTATCGTCAATAAAAACGTCGAAGTAACCGAAGGTGCGGATGTAAATTTTGCGTTGCTCGGAGGAAGCGGCGGTTTTCTTTGTATCCGCGCCCATTTTATAAAGCATAACATAGCGCGGATGTGCTCCGTCGGCATGCTTTTGCGAGCATATTGCTTTGATTCGCCGTTCGGTATCCGTATTAATATCATAATAGGTAAATTCCGCTTCGCCGCGGCGGAGAAGCTCGGAGAACTTCTCATAGCCGACTGCGCTTCGGGAAACGAATTCCTTGATGGATGTGCTTTGCTTCATCAAAGACAGCCATTCATCTTTTGTAAAGCCGAAAAATTCGCATACGTTGTTGCTCGCGTATAACGGCGTAACACAATCCTCCGTCACCTCAAAAGCGGCAACGCCATCGCTATATCGCATCATCATTTCTTGCATATTTTCGGTTCTGTTTTTCAGAGAGAGGTTTTCGCTGCGAAGAAAATCCGCTTCTTGCCGGTCTTGTTCTTTTCTGCAGCAGAAAAGCGACACCCCCGAGGATATTTTCAGAAAAATACCGCTGTAATACAAAATGTTATCTTGCTTTTGAACACGGTATTTTATCTGCGGGGGACGGGCGGAGCTGTCTGACATTTTGTGCGAAAAGACATTGGCGAAGAATTCGTGCATCATATCACGATCTTCTTTATATACATTATGCCCGATCCACTGCTCGGTGGCTTCCTCCATATGCATCGGCAGATTTCGAATCCTGCTGAACGTATCGGAGCCTCCCGATACGTATTTCACCGAACCGCTCGTAAAATCATATTCAAATATTTTTTCATACACATCGGAGAGTGCCTTCAGGTATTGTTCGGTTGCACTTGCCTTCTTGGCATGGTAACGCTCGGTCACATCCATGCAAACGCTTTGAAATTCTTCGCTGCCATCCTTATTTGTAACCTTTGTAACCCAGCCGTAAAGACGCGCTTTTGTGCCGTCACATCGGAGAACGGATAGCTCTCCCGCAATCGGACAACCCTTGGCATACACTTGATTCAGAAAATGAGCAAAATTGCGCCTTTCCTCCATAGGGATTAAAAGATAGATATTATCTTTATATAGATCAAAATAATCAAGCTCGCCATCCTTGGATTTCGGGATGCGCATAATATCCATCATTTGCTGATTTACATACGTGACCTTGGGATTTTTGTCGCAGGTATATTTGAGCATTCCGCACGGCACGGTTTCGTTCAAAAAGCGCAGGTTTTCGTTTTCCGCCTTTATTGCCGTAATATCGGTCAGAACGGAATAGCCGACGGTGATGCCGTTTTGCTTTGTTTCCAAAGTCATTGTATCACGGACATATATAACGCAACCGTCCTTTTTTATCATTCTGTATTCTGCCGAATCTGATTGCTTTTTTTCACAGAGACGCGCTAAATAATTGTCGTATATTTCTTTATCTGCCGGGTGAATCAAGCAATCATATACGGGAGCATGCTCTCCCGCAAGCTCATCACTTGAATACCCGAGCATATCACAAAAATTCCGGCTGATAAATGTCGGAACAGCCGACTGTTCGAATATATATTGACGGAAACCGCTGATATACTTATCAAATATTTCCGCAGTATTTTCTGATTGAAAGTTCATAGCATCTCCTATATGCTTTTGCGCATATTATACCATAAAACACGGTGACGGTCAATTGTAAAAATGTAAAATCATATCGGCACGAACTCGTATTATTCTATCGCCCCCGATATCTTTTATCATTTTTCTGCATTTTGTATGGCTTTTGATATTTCGTCGGCGGCTCCGCTTTGAGCATATTTTACGGCCTGAAGAATGGCATTTTTTATCGCCTTGGCATCCGAAGAGCCATGAGCCTTGATGACGGGCTTTAAGATGCCGAGAATAGGTGAGCCTCCATACTCTGACGGATCAAAATTGTGCCTCATCTCTTGGAGAGATTTATGAAATAAGACAGCCGAGAATTTGTTTATGGAATTTTTACAATACTGGCAATTTAATGTTTTCAATAAGAGACGAAATGAGCCTTCGGCGGTTTTCAAAAAAATATTTCCTGTAAATCCGTCGGCAACGAGCACGTCGCAAGCGCCGAACATCGCTTCGTTTCCTTCCACGTTTCCAATGTATTTGACGGAGGAACACGTGCGCAGAAGCGCGTTTGTTTCTATTTGCAGCTGCGTGCCCTTGCAGTCCTCCGTACCGTTATTCAGCAAACCTACCGTCGGCTGAGCTATATGATACATTTTCTTCATATACGCAGAGCCCATGATTGCAAACTGTTCGAGATAGTCGGGCGTTACCGAAATATTTGCCCCCGCATCAAGCAACAAAAACGGTTTTCCGGCAGCTATGACCGTGCCTATCGCCGCCCGTTTGATGCCTTGCACTCTTTTCACAATGAATGTTGCACCGGTAAACAGGGCTCCCGTGTTTCCGGCGCTGACAAAAGCATCCCCCTTGCCGTCGGCAAGCATTTGCAAGCCGACCATCATGGAAGAATCCTTTTTGTGTCTGAACGACTTGATAGGATCGTCGTTCATTGTAATGACGGATGAAGTAGCCACCGTTTCAAATTTATCCGAGCTCAACCCTATTTGTTTTGCGGTACGACTGATCGCGTCGGAATCTCCGACAAGCGTGAATTCGGCATCGCATTCCGGTAAAGCGGAAAGCACCCCCTTAAGTATCTCAAGAGGTGCCCTGTCGCCGCCCATAGCATCAATGATTACGCGCATATATACTCCATTAATTGTCCGAACATGCCTCGCGCAGTTCTGTTTTCTTGATCTTTCCGCTGATGGTCTTTGGCATTTTTTTCATGAATTCAATAATGCGTATCCATTTGTATTCTGCCAGCCTGCTGTTGCAGAAATCCTTGATTTCTTTTTCAAGCTCTTTTGTCGGAGAATAGTCTTCGCCGAGTATAATGACCGCCTTGATAGCCTGCCCGCGAAGTTCATCGGGAACTCCGATGACACTGCATTCCACAACTGCGGGATGCTCCATCAGAACATTTTCGATCTCATAGGGGCCTACGCGGAATCCGCCTGTTTTGATGATATCGTCAAAACGGCCGTGGAACCAATAAAGCCCGTTTTCATCCTGCCAAGCTGCGTCGCCGGTATGATACACGCCGCCGCGCCATACATGACGGTACTGCTTTTCGTTATCGAGGTAACCGCAGAAAATGCCGACTTGTTTGCCGTTTTCGGGAGGAACGATCACCACCTCACCGATCTCTCCCTGCGGTACGGGATTTCCGCTTTTATCGCGAAGCTCGATATTGTACATCGGAGATATCGTTCCCATAGAGCCCTCCACGGAAACGTTACCTTTCAGATTGCCCATCAGGAGCGTTGTTTCGGTCTGACCGTATCCTTCGCAAAGCGTAATGCCGGTGCGCTCCGTAAATAATTTGAATACCTCCGTTGCCAATTTCTCGCCTGCCGTCGATGCGTGGCGAAGCTTTGGCATATCGGGAACACCTTTGCGGACAAGATATCGGTAAACAGTAGGCGGTGCGCAAAAAGATGTAACACCGTAGCGGTTGATGATATTGGTCAGCTGCTTGGGGTCGAAATTGTCGAAATCATACACCATTACCGCACTTCCGACCAGCCACTGTCCGTAGATTTTTCCCCAGGATGCTTTTGCCCAGCCTGTTTCGGCAACCGTGAAATGAAGTCCATCCTCCTCTGCCTGCTGCCAATACTTTGCCGTAACAATATGCGCAAGCGGATAGGTAAAGTCATGAATGACGCCCTTGGGGTTTCCTGTAGTCCCCGAAGTAAAGTAAAGAAGCATCGGATCCGTGGCAAGAGTAGGGATGCGCGGGAAAGTATCGTCGGCATGCTGCATTTGCTTTGTCAGATTCGCAAAGCCGTCAATATTATCCGACTGCACGCACCAAAGCAAGGGAGCCTTGTCTGTATTTTTTAAAGCTTCTTTAATATTTTCGGGAACATTGTCCTGCGGAGTACAGATAATAGCATCCGCGCGCGAGGCCGAGATGCGGTATTCAAAGTCCTTAGCCGTCAGCATATGTGTTGCCGGTATCAAAACGGCACCAATTTTGTGCAGTGCCACAGCTACGAACCAATATTCATAATGACGCTTCAGGATGACAAGCACACGGTCACCCTTTTTAATTCCCGCCTTTGTGAGTACATTTGCCACGCGATTGCTGTGCTTTTGTATATCGGAGAAGGTAAAGATGTGCTCTTCATTTTCGGTATTACACCAAACAAGAGCCCTTTTGTCGGGGGTTTGTGTGGCGATCTTATCCACAACATCATACCCGAAATTAAAATTTTCGGGATATTGGGGTTCTAATTTTGCTAAATTGCCGTGTTCATCAAAATACTCACGGCAATAATTTTTGTATACGCTCATAAACTTTTTCCTTTGATTAAATCAACTGCTCTGTATCGACCGTTCCGATCCTGCGGAAACGGTCATATCTTGCTTGAAGTAGATCGGGGTCTTTTGAAAGCTCCGTAATTTCCTCTGTAAGCAGAGAACGGATGCGCTCGTAATATTCCTTTTGACCTATATCGTTTTCAGACAGAATACGCTCAATTATACCGAGGCTTTTGGCATCCTCGGCAGTCAGCTTCAGGCTGTCCGCGGCAACATCTGCCTTTGCGGCATCTTTCCATAAAATGCTGGCACATCCCTCGGGAGAAATAACGGAATACACTGCGTTGCGGAGCATCCACACACGGTCTGCAACGGCAAGAGCAAGCGCCCCTCCGCTTCCGCCTTCTCCGATGAGAATAGAGATCACGGGAACACAAAGTGTGCTCATTTCCATTAAATTTTCGGCAATTGCCTGGCCCTGGCCGCGTTCCTCCGCGCCGATTCCGCAGTATGCCCCTGAGGTGTCAACAAAGCAGATGATCGGTCTGCCGAATTTTTCGGCCTGCTTCATCAAGCGCAGTGCTTTTCTGTAGCCCTCGGGATGAGGCGCGCCGAAATTTCGTTCCACGCGCTCCTTTGAGGTGTGTCCCTTTTCAATGGCGATAACCGTTACGGGTGTGCCGTCAAGACGAGCGATACCGCCGACTATTGCTTTGTCGTCTGCGTATCTGCGGTCGCCGTGAAGCTCAATAAAGTTTTTGAATATGTTTTTTATATAATCTTGCCCGGTCGGACGTTTATTGGCGCGGGCAAGCTTTACTCGCTCATAAGCAGTTCCGCTCATTTCTCAGCCTCCGTTATGCATTTTTATGAGTTCCGCAAGCAGCTTTCTCTGATCCTTGCGTTGTACGATCTTGTCGATAAAGCCATGCGCCAGCACAAATTCAGAAGACTGGAACTGCTTCGGCAAGCTTTGCTTTGTGGTCTGTTCAATGACGCGCTTGCCCGCAAATCCGACGGTAGCTCCGGGTTCAGCCAAAATGATGTCTGCCTCCATTGCAAAGCTTGCGGTAACACCGCCGGTTGTCGGATCGGTCAGCACCGCGATGTAAAGCAGTCCGACATCGCTGTGCCTTTTCACGGCCGCACTTGTTTTTGCCATCTGCATCAGCGACAGAAGTCCTTCCTGCATTCTCGCGCCGCCCGAGACGGTAAAACCGATAACGGGCAAGCGATGCTTTATAGCATACTCGAACAGGGAAGTGATCTTTTCACCGACAGCACTGCCCATGCTTCCCATCATAAAGTAGGATTCCATTGCAAATATACAGCACTTTTGTCTGCCGATCGTGGCAGTGCCGCATATAACGGCTTCTTGCTCTTCGCTTGCGGCCTTGGATGTTTCAAGCTTATCCTTATATCCGGGGAAGTTAAGCGGATTGCAGGACTTGATATTCGCAAACAGCTCGCAAAAGCTGTTTTTATCCGCGATCATACCGATACGCTGACGCGCCTTCATTCTGAAATGATATCCGCAAGGACAGACCAGTCCGTTTGCCCACAGCTTGCTCAGCGGAATATCCTTGTGGCAATTGGGACAATTCTTTTCGGGCTCACCCGCGTCGCTTTGAATCGGCGCTTCTGTACGACCGCCTTCCTCCAGCTTGTTTTTCGGCTTCAAAAAATTCAGTAATGCCATTTTTCTTTCTACCTACTTCCCATAAAAGTCAGATCATAATCTCCCGAGGCAAATCTCTTATCCGAAACAATGCGCAGTTGCTCCTCCACATTGGTTGGAATCCCGTCGATAACAAGCTCGCACAACGCCGCGCGCAGCTTTCGCAATGTTTCCTCTCTTGTTTTGGCATAAACGATCAGCTTGCCGAGAAGAGAGTCATAATAAGGCGTTACCACTGTACCCTCAACAAGACAGGTATCAAACCGAACGGACGGCCCCCCCGGAACGTGAAGCATTTTCAATGTTCCGCAGCTTGTTGCATTTATTCTGCACTCGATTGCCGAGCCGACGATGCGAACGTCCTCCTGTGTGAAATTCAGCGGAATTCCCGCGGCTATACGTATCTGCCATTTTACAAGATCGTAGCCCGTCAGCATTTCGGTAACGCAATGCTCAACCTGAAGCCGTACATTCATTTCCATAAACCAAAAGTTGCCCGCGCTGTCATATAGAAATTCAAGTGTACCTGCTCCGACATAGCCGATTTTCTTAACTGCCGCGAGAGCAGTTTTGATGATTTTTTCGCGTTGTTGCTCGGTGACCGCGGGAGAAGGCGTTTCCTCGATCAACTTTTGATTTCTGCGCTGCAGGGAGCAATCGCGCTCTCCGAGGCAGACCGCACCTCCCGCTTCATCGGCAAGTATTTGCAGCTCGATATGCCGCGCGGGAAAAATATATTTTTCGAGATACATAGAGCCGTCTCCAAAGGCGCTTGCCGCTTCGGTTGAGGCCTGCATGTATGCATCGTCAATTTCACTCTCACTTTGGATCAGACGAATTCCGCGTCCTCCGCCGCCCGCACATGCTTTGAGCATAATGGGATATCCGATTTTCTGGGCGGCTTGTTTTGCTTCCTCCAATGATGCAACGGCTTTGGTGCCGGGAATGACCGAAAGTCCCGCATCGCTCATCAATTCTTTTAATATGGCTTTGTCGCCGAGGCGCTCCATATCCTCGGGATTCGGGCCGATAAAAACAATTCCGTTTTTTCTGCAGGCGCGGGCAAAATGTGCGTTTTCCGACAAAAAACCGTAACCGGGGTGTATCGCCTGTGCGCCTGCTATCAGCGCCGTGCTTATGATCTGATTTTCATTCAAATAGCTTTCCGACGCCTCAGGCTTGCCGATGCAATAGCTCTCATCGGCAAGTGCCACATGAAGCGCGTTTTTATCGGCCTCCGAATATACCGCCACGGTCGCGACTCCCATTTCCTTGCAGGCTCTTATGATTCTTACGGCGATCTCACCGCGATTCGCTACCAATATTTTTGAAAACATAGATTATTCTCCGACAATGGCAAAGGAAAATTCCGCGCTGACACAGACCTTGCCATCCACATTTACTGTTCCTTCCGCGAAATAGAAAGGATGCTTTGCCCGTTTGATACTGCATTTGGTTTCGATCAGATCTCCGGGATGGACGGGATTTCTGAATTTGACATTGTTAAGCCCTGTATATACGGGGAGCTTGCCGTCCGTCATAACGTCTGCCATAAGCACACACGCCGATTGCGCGAGTATTTCGCAAAGTATCACACCGGGGACGATGGGATTGTTCGGGAAATGACCCTGCAGAAAGAATTCATCTCCTCTTACCTTGTAGTGTCCGACCGCCATCCCGTCTTGATTTTCTACCTCGTCAAGCAGCAGCATCGGCTCTCTGTGAGGTAAGATGCTTTTGATTTGCTCTTTTGTCATACTTACCTCCCGATTCGGAACAGCTCTGTTCCGAACTCAACGACCTGACCGTTGGTAACACATATTTTTTCGATAACGCCGCTTTGCTCGGCAGTGATCTCATTCATGAGCTTCATTGCCTCGATAATGCAAAGCGTCTGTCCTTTTTCCACACGGTCACCGATGGATACGAAGGGCTCCGCGTTTTCCGCGGGTGCCGCATAGAACACACCGACGATCGGCGATTTCACAACGATACTCCCGTCGGCGGTATTATTGTTTGCGGGTACCTGTGCGGGCGTTGGAGAGGCCGACGACGGGGCTTGAATGACCACCTGCTCACATGTTGCGCTGGGCTGTGTGCGCTCAAGGCGAACCACCTTGTTATCCTCTGTAATCTCAAGGCCGGTCAGCTCGAGCTCCTTCATAAGCGCCGCATATTTGCGAATATCTGCTTCATTCATTATTTGATCCTCCTGAAGGCAAGACACGCATTGTGTCCGCCGAATCCGAGAGAATTGGAGAGTGCCAAGTCAATCTCCTGCTTTATTGCTGTGCCCGGAACACAGTTCAGATCGCATTCGGGATCCTGTTCGGTAAGATTGATAGTGGGAGGAATAATGCCTTCGTTCAGCGCAAAAATACAAGCAAGTGCCTCTACCGCGCCTGCCGCACCCAGCATATGACCTGTCATAGACTTGGTAGAGCTGACGAAAGCACGTTTTGCCGCTTCCTCGCCCATAGCTTTTTTGATTGCCACGGTTTCAAGCTTGTCGTTCATGGGCGTGCCCGTTCCGTGAGCATTTACATAAACGGTATCATTTTCGGTATAGCCTGCTTCTTGCATAGCGTCGATCATTGCCTGTGCGCCGCCGCGTGCCTCCGGATGCGGGGCGGTAATGTGATTGGCATCACAGGTAACGCCATATCCGCAAACCTCGCCGTATATCTTCGCGCCGCGCGCCTTTGCATGTTCATATTCTTCAAGCACAAGAGTTACTGCGCCTTCTCCGATCACAAAGCCCCCGCGGCGACTGTCAAACGGAAGTGATGCTGCATTTGCATCCTCTGCGGTGGAGAGCGCGTGCATATTCACAAAGCCCGCAACGGCTGACGGGCAGATTGCCGCCTCGGCGCCACCGGCAATGACAGCATCGGCATAGCCGTGACGAATGAGCCGCATTGCCTCTCCGATCGCATTGGAGCCCGAAGCGCAAGCGGTAACCGCAGGCATGGCGGGACCTCTGCAATCATATTTGATGGCGATCATACCTGCCGCCATATTGGGAATCATCATAGGTATAAACAGAGAGGAAACTCTGCGCGGGCCTTTTTCCATAAGCTTTGTATGCTCGGCCTCAAATGTGCCGATACCGCCGATTCCAACCCCCATATAAACACCAAAGCGTTCGGGAGTAACATTGCCGACAATGCCGCTTTGCGCTACCGCTTCCCCAGCGGCGATCAGTGCGAATTGCGTATAACGGTCGGTACGGAGCGTTTCGGATTTTTCCATATAGTCAAGTGCATTAAAATCCTTTACTTCCGCGCCAAGCTTTGCCTTATAGTCCGTAGTATCAAATAATGTAATCGGAGCAATACCGTTTTTGCCTGCCTTCATAGCCTCCCAAGTCTCGGCTACCGTCTTTCCGAGAGGCGTGATCGCGCCAATGCCCGTTACAACCACTCTTTTTCTATTTTCATTCATAAAAGTCTCCTTATCACTTGCCGCTATGCGGCAAATTTCACTCGTGCGAAGCACTGTTTTCTTACGGCTTTGCCGTATTTCACATTTTGTGAAGCAAAATATTTCACTGCGATGTAAGCGCGCTTACATCGCTATGCCGCCGTCAACACGGAGGACTTCGCCTGTTACGTATTTTGCGTTTACCAAATATGCTACCGCATCTGCAACCTCATCTACCTCGCCCATTCTTCCGAGAGGGATCATTGCGAGAAGTGGGTTATCCGACTGCGCTTCGGTCATATCTGTCTTGATAAATCCGGGGGCGATAGCATTACATCGAATACCTTTTCCGGCATACTCCTTTGCTACCGATTTTGTGAGTCCTATCAGACCCGCCTTGGATGCGGAATAATTGCTCTGTCCCGCATTTCCCATAAGACCCGATACTGAGCTGATGTTGATGATACAGCCTTCCTTTGCCCGCAAAAAGAGGGGCGTTGTATGACGAATCATGTTGAAAGCACCCTTAAGATTGGTGTCAAGGACCTTATCGAAATCTTCTTCCTTCATCATCGCAACAAGTCCGTCGCGCGTTACACCTGCATTGTTGACCAGAATGTGAGCCACTCCAAAATCGGCCTTGATTTTTGCGACAGTTTCCTTGACTGTATTAAAATCCGATACGTCGCAAGCGTATGCCTTTGCCTCGACACCAAATTCGTCTTTGCACCTGTTGCAAACGTTTCCCGCCGCTTCGGAGTTCCCGGCGTAAATAACTGCAACATTTGCGCCGAGAGAAGCAAGCTTATATGTGATCGCCGCGCCGATGCCGCGCGAGCCGCCCGTGATAATGGCAACTTTTCCGTTTAACATGCCGACACCTCCGAAAGAACTGTCGGAAGATCGGAAACAGAGTAAGCCTTGACCTCCGGGCTTATCTTCTTTATCATGTTGGTCAGTGTTTTTCCGGGGCCTACCTCGATAAATGTATCGATCCCGCTCTCTATCATATTGCGGATAAGCGATTCCCAAAGGACGGGACTGCAAATCTGCTCTGAAAGAAGCTTCGCCGCGTCATCGGTATAAGGCTTTGCGGTTTTGTTGGAATAAAGAACAAATCTGCTCTTATTAAAAGTAACCCTTGAGAGCTCCTCGGCAAATGCGGCGGATGCTTCATTCATAAAGGGAGAATGGAAACCGCCCTTAACCTTGATGGGCAATGCTCTGCCGCCTGCCGCCTTTACGTCTGCAGAAAAGTCTGCCATCTCACGGGTAAGACCTGCAACGGATACCTGCCCGGGACAGTTGAAATTCACGGGATATACCGCAGAATATTTTGAACAGAGCCCCTTTACCGTTTCATTGTCGAGCTTCACGACTGCCGCCATAGAGGTGTCCTGCACCTCTGCCGCGGACTGCATCAGCTCACCGCGGCGGCAAACCAAACGAAAGCCTGTTTCCTGATCTACAAGTCCCGAAAAAGTAGCGGCAACAACTTCTCCGAGAGAAAAGCCCGCAACTGCCTCGGGCGTGATGCCGTGATCAACAAGAACACTTGCGGCGGCAAGCTCCATAGCAAACAGACAGGGTTGTGTGTTTTTGGTTTGCTTTAACTCCTCGTCCGTACCGCCAAAGCATTGCGCCGAAGTTTCGGGACGAATCGCATCACACAGCCGGAAGACCTCTTTAGCCACCGGGTACTGCTCATACAGCTCCTTTCCCATGCCGGGGAACTGATCGCCTTGCCCTGAAAAAACAAATGCTATTCTACCCATTTTCCGGCTCCTTTCAGGATGGGCTCCGCCTCATCCATGATTTCCTTGACAATCTCGGCGGCAGGCTGTTCTTTCTTCACCATTGCCGCAATCTGACCGGATAAAAAGCATCCCTTTTCAAGGTCTCCCTCCTGTACAGCAAGGCGAAGCGCACCGACGGCAAGATTCTCGAGCTGCTCGTCGGGCATGCCTCCGTATTCGGCTTTGGAATAATTCTGCGCAAATTTGGTACGCAGACTGCGCACGGGATGCCCGAGGCGCTTGCCCGTGACCATCGTGCACAGGTCGGTTGCTTTCAATATTTTTTCTTTGTATGTCGGGTGAATAGAACACTCGGTAGCCGAAAGGAAACGTGTTCCGAGCTGAACGCCCTCGGCACCGAGCATAAGCGCCGCCGCAACGCCGCGTCCGTCTGCAATACCGCCCGCCGCGATAACGGGGAGATCGGTTGCGTCGCATACCTGCGGAACGAGCACCATCGTTGTAAGCTCACCCACGTGACCGCCGCTTTCCCCGCCTTCCGCAATCAGAGCGGTTGCTCCTGCCCGCGTCATCAGCTTTGCCATCGCAACCGAGGCGACTACGGGAATGACCTTGATATCAGCCGCTTTCCAATCCTTCATATATTTTGATGGATTGCCCGCGCCCGTGGTCACTACCTCAACCTTTTCTTCGACAACAACTGCGGCAACCTCGTCGGCATAGGGACTCATCAGCATAATGTTAACGCCGATGGGCTTGGATGTGAGCGAGCGTGCAATTTTGATCTGCTCACGCACATACGATGCAGGTGCATTTCCTGCGGCGATGATTCCAAGCCCGCCGCCGTCGCTTACCGCGGCCGCGAGCTTTCCGTCTGCGATCCAAGCCATCCCGCCCTGAAATACAGGGTACTTGATGCCGAGTATGTCACAGATTTTTGATTTGATCATTGCTTAACCCTGAACCTTGCTTTGAATGAATTTGTCAAGATCCGCAACGGTTTCGACCTTTTGGTCAAGCTCGATCTCAACACCGATCTCGTCCTCAAGGCTCATAAGAAGCTCTACGGTGTCAAGAGAGTCGATGCCAAGCTCCGTAAAGGTGCTTTCGGGCTTGATGGTGGAAACGTCACAGTCGGTTCTTTCTGCGATAACTTTTGCAATAGAATCAAAATACATGGTAAAAATACCTCCAAAAATTTTCGAACAACGCCGTCGTTGCCGTCGCTGTCCGTTGGTATTTATTATACATAGCGTCTGTTCCCGTACAGTTCCTCGGCAGTTCCACACTCGTTCCAAATATGTGAATTGTTTGTGAATTTTTCTATGGCAAAGAAAACAAAAAAGGGATAGGCTGTTACACCTATCCCAAAATGATATTTCCCGTGGCGTTTTCTTTGTCGGATGCGCCATAAATTTCCGGGGGCGAGCATGCGCCCCCCACGATTTCTGTTTTATGCTTTGGCATCACAGCAACAGCAGTCAAAATCGCTGTCGATGTAGTGGGCAATGAATCTTGCTCTGAATTTGCGCGTGTCGCAAATGGATCTCGCGGTATTCGAAGTGTCTTGATCCTCGGGAAGCACAAATTTGATGCAGCGTACGGTAACGTCGTGACAGCCCTCTCGAGTGTGAGCGGGTACCGTCATGGTTTTAAAGCCTCTTTTGTGCTCGCAGCCGCAGGAATCGACCTCGTGAAGCAGCACGGCAAGCGCTACCCGTTTGTTCGGGCAGACGTTGCGCACTGTCACATCCAGCTGTACGATGCGCCCCAGACCATCGAGGCATATGTCGCCCGCGTCGAATTCCACCGAATCCGTACAGCCATCAACGGTTATTTCAACGGGATCGGGACAGCCCTCGGGGCAAACATCAACGCCGCAATCCACCTCCACCGTAGGTGACGGGAAAGTAACAACGTTGTCTTGCTCATCATCGTAGGTAATGCTTTTGTTGACTTCAACCGTTCCCGAGCAGGGGCCGACATGCTCTGCGGTGAATTCAAATGTCGCACCCTCACTGCGGTTGACACCGAGCTCGTCGATCTTCCACTCCACCGTGTTCGCATCCACCATGCTTGCCGTGCCCTTGGTCGGGGAGGAGAGCGAGGTAATGCGGAAACAGGAGGCTACCGTGTCGGTTATAACGATGTCGGTAGCACCGGGCTTTGCGATGTTTCGCGCCAGATCCTTGAATAATTCTTCCAGCTCCTCGTCATTCGGCGTGATAGCCACATATGCCGAATCGGGATCGGATGCCCAATCCCTGAGCGCTTGCTCGTCAATGCCGCCGTTGCCCGAAAGACCGATGCTGTATATGATCACGCCTTGTGACTTGGCCTGTGTTGCCACTGTGTTCGCGTCACCGCCCGCCGTGGTCACGCCGTCGGTAAACATGACCATGACCTTGGCGTTGTCGGATGCGGGGTCAAACAGGGCCAGTGCTTTGGTAAAGGCATCCTCGTGGTTGGTGGAGCCGCCCGAGGACAGCGCGTCGACTGCGGCTTTAAGCTCGGAGACCGAGGTGATGAGCTGTGTGTCCTGTGTTGCCACATCGGAAAAGCTGACGATACCTATACGGCTGCCAAAGCCGATCTGACCGTCCTTGGCGCTGTCGGTTGCCTCATCGATAATATCGATAAAGGCTTTCGCGCCGTTTTTCAGATTGGCAAGGGGACTTCCTGCCATGCTTCTCGAACGGTCGAGTATCAAAACAATGTCGGTGGGGTTGGATGTGATATCCGGCTCTGCCGTCAAAGACAATTTAATTTTGAAGGAGCCGCCGCAATTTATTTGCGTAACATTCAGCTCCTTGTTTGAGTTGGTTACACCCATATGATTTCTTCCTTTCCGAGTCCCCTGTAGTGAACAGGACTCTTTACATCATATGCCGGAAGCAACATACAGGTGCGTCTCAAAGCTCAAAATATTCGTTATGTCATTGCAATGCAAAAAGAGACAGTTTTTTATCGTTATCGCAAACGCCGAGGAATATTTCTTTTGCACTGTGATATCCCTGTTCTCGAAGCTGTTTTTCAAGCCATTTGGTGTCAAGCCCCATGCGCTCGAGATTTTCCGCTAAAATTCGCCCATCCATAATGACTTCCGTGTTGATATGGGCAGACTTCGGCTGAAGCTTCATATCCTCGGGCGTGGCAGGGCGTTTGGCGCTGACAGGCAAGACAGACAGCTTGCCGGTGTGCTCAAATATAGCCGTCTGAATATCATTGAGGTCAAAATATCCCTGCTCGCGGCAAAGGACCAAAAATTCACTCAGGTCCAGCTTGGCTTTCTTCATATTCTTTCGGTATAGCTTTCCGTCATTCATTAAAATGGTGGGAGAACCGTTTATATACTTGCGTGTTTTGGGTAGTTTGTGCGTTATCAGGCTCAAAAGCACGGAAACAACGCCGTAAACCACCATGGCGACCAAGGGCTTGGTCGGCTCCTCCAATTCCGTTGCAAGCTCGGCGGCGATCGAACCGATGGTTATACCGCTGATATAGTCGAAAAAATCGAGCTGGGCCAATTGCTTATGGCCTATAATCTTTGCAATGATAAATAAAGCCGCCGCGGACAGAAGAGCTGTTGATACTAATTTGATCATTTCCATATCAATATCCATTCCTTTTCGGAGTCTGCAAATTTGCGGTCGCTCCGACCGAAACGGTGCAAAAGCGTTAACATGAAAAATTATTTTCATGTTGATCTCCGATACGTGTTTTTTATTAGTATCTTCAAGTATAAGGCAATATATCAGCGTCGGCTTAAAAGTATTTTTCGGCTATGAGATTTCCTGATTTTTGGACTTTTTAAATTTTTTGCCCGAGTTGACATTCATTTTTTCGGCTCTTTCACTTTAAGCTCCGCCAGAGCGGCATAATGAAGCACCTCAAAGCGTTCGGGTGCAATATCGGATAATAACGCTCTGTGCTCCTTGTCCCACCGAGCAAGCTGCTCTTCGGAGAGCGAAGCGCCGACGCCCCTGCAAGCCCGCAATCTTCCGTGCCATGCTTCGCGTGTGAACGGCACCGCAAGGTCATATTCCTCATGTCCCACCATATCAAAATAATCATACACGACATTGGAAATATGTATGGGCTTTTTGGTTTCTCTCGCGCCCGACCAATTAGGGCTGTACTTTAACACCAGCTCCTCACTTGCTCCCGCGATCTTATCCTCAAAAGGTAGCCACGCCATGTATAATATCAGCAGTCGGCCGCCGGGTTTGAGCATTTTCGCTAATTTCGGCATTACCTTTTCATGGTCGAAATACCAAAAACATTGGCAGGCGGTAATAACATCAAACGAGCAGTCGGGGAAGGCTATGTCCTCGGTTGCGATCGCTCGAAAATCAATGCTCATACCTGCTTGCCGCGCCAAACGCTCGGCTTGGGCGATCTGATTTTCGGAAATGTCCGTACCCGTCCACTCTGCACCGTAACGGTACATATTGCGAGGCAAGACACCCGTTCCGGTTCCAAGATCCAAAACCCTTTGACCTTTTACACAAAGATTTCTCTCTATGATCTTATCATAAAACATTTCCGGATAGATGTCGCGGTATTTTGCGTAATCCGACGAGGTCTTACCCCAATCGAATGCCTTTCCCGCGTCTATTTTTTCGTTTTTTATTTCCATTTTATTTCTCCAAATATTGTGTAAAGCAGCTCGGTTATCGGTTTGCCGAGCTGTACGGCATCCGAGACAAGGGCTTTTCTGATTACCGCATCCATTTTGAATACCTACTGTGCAACATTATTTTAGACCGTATAATTATACCATATAATTGCGACCTTTTCAAGCGTCGGGCGTTTTCGGGCAATGCAAAAATTCGCGCAAAAATTGCATCTTCGCCTTGAACGTACCGGAGTTTTGTGATACAATATATATAATATATCGATCCGATGCGCTGACTCGGATAGCTTTTATAAAAGGAGACCGCTGATATGCTTCCCACACCGCGCAATTATAATATTTTTCCGTCTGTAATTCCGGCGGACACGCCTGTCCAAATGACGATAATTCCCACCGAAAAGGCATTTTTGCTCTTTGAGGGCGAGGAATATAAGCTGTCCGTTATTTCCATAAATTCCGATGAGCCCAGTTATTATTCTCCCACGACGCACAAGACGCTGACCGTTCGCGCCGAGGGCGGAGTCTTGCGCTTTACGTACATATTCCCCGACGAGCAGGAGCACCTGATCATTGTCGAATATAATGGCAAAAAGTTGCAGGAGCTTACCGTCTACTCTCTTTACGAGGATCTTTACGGCTTGACCCCGCTGCGCGGCGATCTTCACTCTCACAGCTACCGCTCGGACGGTAAGCGGGACCCCGCCGCACTTGCGGGTCACTACCGCGAGCAGGGCTATGATTTTTTCGCGCTGACCGATCATAACCGTTACTATCCCGGTGGCGAGATCGATGAGACGTATTCGGGGGTCGACCTTGCCTTGACTCGTGTCAAGGGAGAAGAGGTGCACACGCCCGGAAGCGTGGTGCATATTGTGCACGTCGGCGGTAAAGCAAGCGTCACCGAGCAATATATAAACGACAGAGAGGGATACGAGGCGGCTGTCTCCGAATATATGACCCGCGTTCCCGACGCTGTGCCCGAGCAATACCGCGAGCGCTATGCGATGGCAATGTGGGCAACCGACCGCATACACGAGGCGGGCGGACTTGCTATATTTCCGCACCCGTATTGGCGCCCCGGTCGCGCGTATACGTATAACGTGTGCGACGAATTTGCCCGCATTCTGCTCAAGAGCGGTATGTTTGACGCGTACGAGCTGGTCGGCGGCATGACGCAACCGGATATCAACCGCTCAATCGCGCTGTGGGGAGACCTGCGCGCCGAGGGGCTTCGCATATCGGTCGTCGGCTCCAGTGACGTGCACGGCTTGGAGGCCTCGCCTTACTTCCCGCATCTGTTTACAATTTGCTTTGCCGAGGACAACGACAACGATTCGGTCGTCAGAGCCATCAAGTCCGGCAGAAGCGTAGCGGTAGAGGCAACAGGCGCGGAATACGACCGCCAATACCGTTGCTACGGCAGCTTGCGCCTTGTATCTTACGCACAGTTCCTGTTGAAAAACTATTTCCCCGTGGCGCTTCGTTTGTGTCAGGGAGAGGGCGTTGCCATGCGCAATTATTCCATGGGCTTGGCAGATAAACAAGTAATCGAGCTTCAGGCAGAGCAGTACAGAGCCTTCCGCGATCGCTTCTTTGGTCGCACCGCTCCCGCGCTTCCGAGTTTTGATATGCTGAATTTCGAGGCAAAATGGCGTAAGGTACAGCTCGATGGTCCGTTGACAAAGGGCAGTAAGCTGGATTCCTCCACTGTTTCAAGACAAATATAAGCACAACGGCATTGACATGTTTTTCAATTAATGTTATAATATTCGCGCAAGATCTTAAGAAAAAACATATAAAGGAGAAATTTACTTATGAAAAAGTGGCTTAGCCTGGCACTTGCCGCCCTGATACTGATATCGGTATTGGCTGTCGCGGTCTCATGTGCCAAAAACGGGGATGACACACCGTCTGATACTACCACGGTGTCACCATCAGGCAATCCCGACGATACCGGAAACGGCACCAATGGCACCACCGCGCCCGTCAACTCCGAGGAGTATGTCAATGACGATCTGCCCTCAGACCTCAATTATAAAAATGAAGAGGTCAATTTTCTGACCTGGGATCAGAGCGTGTCCGAATACTTTGCCGAGGAACAGACCGGCGACGCTGTTAATGACGCGATCTATTACCGCAACATTGAGGTTGAAAACCGTTTGGGCGTAAAACTGGAATATAACGTTATCAAGGGTAACTCGAGCGCGGTCAATGAGTTTTGCCAGACAGTCATGACTACTATCAGTGCAGGTGGTGACTCCAGCTATGATGCTATCGGTTGCTATCTTCGTTCCGCAGGCGTGCTGACGCTTCAGCACGGACTTGTTGACCTGCTTGAGGTCGATTACCTCAATTTTGATCAGCCTTGGTGGCCTTCCAGCCTGACAGAGCTTAACACCATCAACGACAAGCTGTTCTTTATGTCGGGAGACATCGCAACCTCCTTGCTTTATCAGATGATGTTCATGATCTATAACAACGATCTCGGCGAGAGCCTGTCGCTTACCAGCCCGCAGGAGCTTGCGCTGGAGGGTAAGTGGACACAGGAGGTGCTGTTCTCGATGGCGGCGAATGTGTATTCCGACCTTGATGCCAGCGGCGACAAGAGCGAGGGCGACCAGTTCGGTTTGTTCTCGTATCAGCACCCCAACCTTGATATCTTCTATATGGGTGCCGGTTTGAATTACGTTGATCCCGACGCCAACGGTGACCTGGTGCTCTCAAGTGATATACTTTCCGAGAAGTCCTATGGTATCATCGACAGCCTCAACGCGCTGTATTATGATTCCAATGACGGCTACTTTACCAAAAAGCTGAGCGACAGCTCCACGCTTATGTACGGAAACTCGCTGTTCTACAA
>JAFTRQ010000020.1 GCA_017462125.1 Clostridia bacterium
ACCGAGAAGGAAGGCGGCCGTTCTAAGCCCTTCTTCGCAGGTTACAGACCTCAGTTCTACTTCAGAACAACCGACGTTACCGGTGTTATCGAGCTTCCCGCAGGCGTTGAGATGTGCCGCCCCGGCGACAACGTTGATATGACTGTTGAGCTCATCAAGCCCATCGCTTGTGAGAAGGGTCTTCGTTTCGCTATCCGTGAGGGTGGTAGAACCGTTGGTTCCGGTGTCGTTTCTGAAATTATCGAATAATTTCAACGCAAAATTATAACTATAGAAATATAATTATAATAAGAGCCGCGGCGGATAACCGCCGCGGCTCTTGAACATAGCAATACTGTCAAATTTATTTTTGGGGATTGGTGTAATTCCATACCGATGGTATGCGGCTTGCCGCAAGTCCATGAACACGTAGCGCAAATCGCAGGCGTGCCGACAAGGTGAGATTCCTTGACCGACGGTTAAAGTCCGGATGAGAAGAGATAAATTTCGATGTTTCGCGCAATTTCACGCCTATATATCGTTATTTTCATCCCCCCTTATTTTGAAAGGGGATTTTTTTATGCATAAACCTAATTCCAAAATATATTCTGCTCAACATCTAAAAAAATTGGCCACCGCGGCACTTTTTGCCGCCATTGCATACGTGGCAATGTTTGTTACCTCCTGGATCAAGGTCGGTTTCTTGACCTTTGACGCCAAGGATACTATTATTACCCTGGCAGGACTGCTGTTCGGTCCTTTATACTCATTGGCAATATCCCTTGTAGTCGCTACAATCGAGCTGATAACCGTTGGCGATACGGGATTTTACGGATTTTTTATGAATTTTCTGTCAAGCGCAGTCTTTTCTACCATCTGTGCGTTGATTTACAAATATAAAAAGAACATCAAGGGAGCGATCATCGGGCTTGTTGCGTCTGTCTTGACTATGACCGCGGTAATGCTTCTTTTCAACCTCTTTATCACACCCTTTTATATGCACGTTGAAAGGGAAGTGGTGGCATCTATGATTCCCACCCTGTTCCTGCCCTTCAATCTGACAAAGGGCACGCTTAATGCCGCGCTGGTTTTGGTGCTCTATAAACCGATCTCGCACGCACTCAAGGCGGTCAAGGTTTTGCCGAAGACCGAGGTTGTAATCAGCGATGAAGAGGAAAAACGCGAAAAAAGAAGAAAAAACCTTATTTTCAGTCTCATCGTTACCGCTATCGGAATCGTCACCGTTGTGCTTTGCGCTGTGGTGTTCTTCGTTTTTCTCAACGGAACAATTACCTTTGAATAATGTCACATCCCTCGCTTTTCATAAAGAGGGTATCATGGAGCGTATAATGAATATCAAAAAAAATTTCGTTCTGCAAGCCATATTGTGGGTCGTGCAGGGCTTCATAGTAGGCATCGGCGCGATCCTGCCCGGTGTCAGCGGCGGAACCTTATGCTATGCCTTTGGAATCTACGACCAGATAATTGAAGTTCTTTCCAATCCGATTCAAGGATTGAAAAAGCATTGGAAAATGCTCATTTTCGTCGTCCTCGGTGGCGGTCTTGGTTTCGTCGGCTTTGCGGGTGTTACCAATTGGCTGTTGAATCTTAACGAGGCGGTGGTGCTCTGCGTTTTCGTCGGATTGATCGCGGGAACCCTGCCCGACATCTGGAAGGATGCGGGGAAGCAAGGCAGGGGAAAGGGCTCTTTGATTGCTCTTGTTGTCAGCTTCGTTTCCATTTCGGCGGTATTTTACGTCTTTAAAAATCTTTGGCAGCTGACGATTGCTCCAAATACCGTCGGCTGGATCCTCTGCGGTCTGCTTTGGGGCCTCAGCTTTATCATCCCCGGCTTCAGCTCCTCTACCTTGCTCCTGTTTTTCGGAATCTACGAGCAGATGTCCGCCGGCATCTCACATCTTGATTTCAAGGTTCTGATCCCTCTCGGATGCGCAATGCTGGCAACGCTTTTGCTGTTTTCAAGATTGATGAAGCTGGTGTTTGATAAATTCTACGCCATCGTGTCCCATTGCGTACTCGGATTTGTGATCGCTACAACGCTGATGATATTGCCATCCTTCATCACAGCATGGTACAATATCCTGATCTACTTGGGTTGTATAGCAGCAGGCGGTGTGGCATCGTTTTTCTTCACGGCAGTTTGCAATAAAATCAAGCCCGAATAATAAAACTATGCTTCAGATTGTACGCAAACCCTATTGACAAAATACGATAGATATGCTACAATAATATATGGAATTGAATATCTTATCAAGAGTGGTGGAGAGAGCGGCTCACAGAAACCACGGCAACCTACCTGTATGGAAAGGTGCCAATTCCAAGCAGATAAGACACGTTACAGAGTGTATAGCTCTGCTTGTTTGTCTGCAAGCAGAGCTTTTTTGTTGTAAAAAATAAAGATATATAAATTGAGGTAAAAAATGAAAAAAGTATTGTTTACATCCGAGTCCGTAACCGAAGGACATCCCGACAAAATTTCCGACAAAATTTCCGATGCTATTCTCGACGCGATCCTGCGTCAGGACCCCAATTCCCGCGTTGCCTGCGAGACCTTCTGTACAACAGGTCTTGTCAGCGTAATGGGTGAGATCACAACCGAGGCATACGTTGACATTCAGACCATCGTAAGAGATACCGTTCGCGAGATCGGCTACACAAGAGCGAAGTTCGGCTTCGACTGCGACTCTTGCGCTGTCATCAGCTCTATTCATGAGCAGTCTCCCGACATTGCAATGGGCGTTGACAAGTCCTTCGAGGCAAAAGAGGGAACCGATACCGACGGTCTTGACACCGGTGCAGGCGACCAGGGTCTGATGTTTGGTTATGCTTGTGACGAGACTCCCGAGCTGATGCCCCTGCCGATCTCCTTGGCACACAAGCTTGCAAAGCAGTTGACCGCTGTCAGAAAGGACGGCACTCTCGAGTATCTCCGTCCCGACGGAAAGACTCAGGTTACCGTTGAATACCACGATGACGTTCCCGTAAGAGTGGACACCATCGTCGTTTCCTCTCAGCACAGCGATCAGGTAACGTTGGAGCAGATCAGAGCCGACGTGATCAAGCACGTGATCGATCCTATCGTTCCCGCAGACCTTATGGATGCGGAGACCAAGATCTACGTCAACCCCACGGGCAGATTCGTAATCGGCGGCCCTGCAGGTGACACAGGTCTGACAGGCAGAAAGATCATTGTCGACACCTACGGCGGATACGCTCGTCACGGCGGCGGCGCGTTCTCCGGAAAGGACCCCACAAAGGTTGACCGTTCCGCTTGCTACGCGGCTCGTTACATCGCAAAGAACGTTGTTGCGGCAGGACTTGCAAAGAAGTGCGAGGTGCAGGTTGCTTACGCGATCGGCGTTGCGCGCCCCGTATCGGTTATGATCGACACCTTTGGCACCGCTGTTGTTGATGAAGAAAAGATCAGCAAGGCAGTTACAGAGCTTGTTGACCTCCGTCCCGCGGCGATCATCCGTGACTTTGATCTGCGCAAGCCTATCTACTGTGAGCTTGCGGCATACGGCCATATGGGCAGAGAAGACCTCGACGTCGCTTGGGAAAGACGCGACCTCGCGGAGAAGCTGAAGAAATTGTGCAAATAAGAGACGCGCTTTGGGGAACTTTTTGAAAAAAGTTCCCCAAACCCCTCAAAAACTTTCCTAAAGAAATTTATTTCGCAATGAACACATCTTCCCTCACCGTACATCCTTTATAAAAACCTTTATATTTGAAAAAAGTTCCCCAAACCCCTCAAAAAACTTCTTAAAGAAACAAATTGTTTAATGAACGCTTTTCCCCTCGCCGCATATCCTTTATAAAAAACCTTATAAAGGAGTCATTATGCATCTATCCCTTCAAATCATCCTTGCGGCGCTGGTCATTATGGGGGCTTACTTTTTATTGAAAATAATCTCATCTCTGATCTTCGCAAGTAAGCATATTGCGGCGGCCGTTATGATCGAGAGAAAGGAACAGCTCCGTGAGCTGGATCTTTTACTTGATGAAGCTTCATCCGCGCTGTTGGCGACCCGTCGCCGCAGAATTGCGGTTTTTGTCCCCGATGAGATATGGAAAAGCTGTGACGACAGCAGCAAAAGTCTCGCCAAGGAGTTGACCGATCACCTTGGCGCAGAATTTTATATAATCGGTTCAACGGATCCGTGATCCGCAAAAAACAAAAATTTGAAAAAAAGGAGGCCGTCTTATGGGCGAGGAGCAAAAAAACCTGTTCGGTGATATCATCCCCGAGGAAAACGAAAAGCTGGTCAAGCTCTCGGGCAGTATCGAGCATATTATATACGCCAATGAGGAAAACGGATATATGGTCTGTGATCTCGGAACCGATGACGACGACCTCATAACGATAACGGGTGTGATGCCATACGTTGGCGAAGGCGACTCTCTGATCGTTTACGGCGAGTGGAAGCACAACCCAAAATACGGTAGGCAATTCGTCGTTTCTCAGTACGAGCGCTATATGCCTGCCAATGCCAGCGCGATCCTGCGCTATCTTTCCTCGGGCGCGATTAAAGGTATCGGTAAAAAAACCGCGCTCAAGATCGTGGAGGAATACGGAGACAACACGCTGGAGGTCTTGGAGAATCACCCCGATTGGCTCTCCGACATTCCCGGCATCAGCCTGAAAAAAGCCAAGCAGATCTGTGAGGATTTCAAGGCGAAAGCGGGAATTCGCTCTGCAATGCTGTTTTTCCGTGACTTTTTTGGCGCGGCAACTACGGTCAAGATCTACAAACGGTGGGGCTCTGCCTCTATTGACATTGCCAAAAACAACCCCTACAGGCTTTGCGACGAGATCGAGGGCATCGGCTTTGAGCGAGCAGACAGCATGGCGATGAAGCTTGGACTTGAGCGCAACTCGGGAGCAAGGCTGGTCAGCGGTGTTGCGCACGTTTTGCGTTACAACGCTGCGCAAAACGGACACGTTTGCCTGCCCAGAGAAAAGCTGATCAAGGCTTCGGCTTCTCTTCTCGGCGCAGACCCCGACAGCATCGATGAGATCATTGACGACATGATCGCAATGGGCAGACTTAAATATTCGCTTTTTGGCGACACGGTCTATCTCTACGACAGATTTGCCTATGATTGCGAGACCTATATTGCCGAAAAGCTGGATCTGCTCGACAGATTTTGCCCTGCGGTCAGTACCGAGGATTCCAACGTGCTGATCGAAAACGAGGAGCGAAAAAACGGATTCACCTATGCGATGATGCAGAAAAAAGCGATCGTTGGCGCGCTTGAAAACGGCGTTATGCTTCTGACGGGTGGCCCCGGTACGGGTAAAACCACCATCGTCAAGGCGCTTCTTCACATTTTCAGCAGTATGGATATGAAGGTTGCTCTGGCGGCTCCCACGGGACGCGCGGCAAAGCGGCTTTCCGAATCCACCTCCCACGAGGCAAAAACGATCCACAGACTTTTGGAATTTGAATACGCCACAGAGGACGGTGACCGTCCCGGATTCCGCAGAAATGAAAACGACCTCTTGGAGGAAAACGTAATCATTGTGGACGAATCCTCTATGATCGATAATATTTTGATGTGCAGTCTTTTGAAGGCTGTCAAGCCCGGCGCGCGCGTGATCCTGATCGGAGATGCCGATCAGCTTCCAAGCGTTGGCGCGGGAAACGTGTTGCGCGATCTGCTTGATTGCGGCAGATTTGCCACCGTAAGGCTGGATGAGATCTTCCGTCAGGCGCAGGAATCCCTGATCGTTACCAACGCGCATATGATCAACCACGGTCAGCTTCCGAGACTTGACGTGAAGGATAACGATTTCTTCTTTCTCCCGCGCAATACCGATCGCGATATCGCGCTGACGGTAGCCGATCTTTACAAAAACAGGCTTCCGAAAACCTACGGCGAGCAAACCATCGCAGGTATTCAGGTCATCACGCCCTCCAGAAAGGGAGATGCGGGAACAGACAACCTGAACGTGCTGATACAGGCATCGCTGAACCCTCCCTCCTCAAAGAAAAAGGAGCACAGGCATCGCGAGCGCATCTTCCGCGAGGGTGACAAGGTGATGCAGATCAAAAATAATTACGAGATAGATTGGACTCGCGAGGATGACAGCACGGGTATGGGCATCTTCAACGGTGACATCGGTACTATTTTAAGGATCGATTCCTTCAACGAGTGTATGGAGATCGTTTTCGACGATCGCCACGTGACCTATGATTTCACAATGCTTGAGGAGCTTGAGCACGCTTACGCCATCACGGTACATAAGAGTCAGGGCTGTGAATATCCTATCGTGATCATTCCTCTCTACAGCGCGCCGAGTATGCTTCTGACCAGAAATCTGTTTTACACCGCCGTTACGAGAGCGCAAAGGATGGTGATCCTTGTGGGCAGAGCCGACGTGGCGCAAACGATGGTGTCAAGCTATCATACAAGCGAACGGTTTACCTGTCTTAAGCAGAGGCTGTTGACGGAGTAAGCATTTTAAAAATTCGGATGATTACAATGAACAAAACGGTTAAGCTGATCAATAAATTACTGTTTCCGCCCGTGTGCGCAGGCTGTGGCGAAAAGCTTTCACCCGTGGGGCATTCGCAAGCCTACGGGAAAGCCTGCTTTTGCAACGGTTGCTTTGAAAAATGGTTGATGGCAAAGGCGGAGCTTTGCCCAAAGTGCGCCGGCACGGCAGATAAATGTACTTGTTTGCCCCGCTTTTTCAAGGAGCTTCAACCCAATCTGCCCGCACTGTGTTATTATCATTCCGAGGACACCTCGGTGTCCGATCGGGTGATTCTGACTATGAAGCGGGTCAATGACTCCGAGCTCTTTGAATTCATCGGTCTGGAGCTGATCCCAAGGCTGATCTGCACATTAGACGAGATGGGAATTGCGGGTGAGGATTGCGTCTTCACTTGGGTTCCGCGAAAAACAGCCTCTATAGCGCAGAGCGGATTGGATCAAGGCCAAAAGCTCTGTTTTCAAGTGGCGGCAGGCTTTGGTAAGCAGCCCGACAGGTTATTTGTACGTATGGGAGGCAAGGAGCAGAAGCATCTGAATCCGGAGGAGCGCGAGAAAAATGCGAAGCAGGCCATCGCATTGAATCTCACCTTGAAGGATATTCCCACACGTCGCGGAGTCGGTGAGCTGAAGGAGCTGATCGACGGAAAAAGCATTGTGATCGTAGACGACGTCATTACTACGGGCGCTACGCTGAAAAATGCGGTCACACTGTTGAAGTCCGCAGGTGCGGAAAACGTGATCGTGTGCTGTGTTGCAAGAACAGCCCCCTCGCGACGCAAAAAAACAGAGAAAAACAGATAACGACACGGCTCGACACTTTGTTTGCCGTAAGTTAATAATATATTCAGTAAAAAATAATTGACTTTTGTCGGGTATATGTTGTATAATGAAAATGAGAGATTGTAAACATCACCCACAACGGAGGAATAATCTGTGTTTAAAAACATGATTCTCAGCAGAGATATCGGCATTGACCTTGGAACAGCAACCGTTCAGGTGTATGCCCAGGGCTTAGGCATCGTGATGACGGAGCCCAGTGTCGTTGCAATAGATAAAGCTACGGATAGAGTGATCAAGGTCGGTAAGGAGGCCCAGGATATGCTGGGAAGAACGCCCGACGGTATTACCGCGCTCCGACCGCTGAAGGACGGTATTATCCACGACTATGAAATCACGCTGAAAATGCTGCAATATTTCATCCGACGTGCCTGCGGAAAAACGCTTTTGTCCCCCAGATTGATGATCAGCGTGCCCTCGGGAATCACAGAGGTGGAGGAAAGAGCGATCTACGAGGCGGCAAAGGATGCGGGAGCCAGAAAGGTATATCTGATCGAAACCCCGATCGCCGCGGCGCTCGGCGCAAATCTCAACATCAAGACCGCCATCGGCAATATGACCGTAGACATCGGCGGCGGTGTTACCGAAATCGCAGTGATTTCTTTGGGCGGTATCGTGGTTTCCAAGACCATCAAGGTGGGCGGAGACAGCTTTGACGAGGCGATCGTGAAATACGTCAAAGAAAACTACAATATGCTGATCGGTGAACGTACCGCTGAAAATATCAAGATGCGTATCGGAGAGGTCTATGAGCACGGCGAGGCCAAGCTTGTAGAGGTGAAGGGAAGAGACCTTTCCAGCGGCTTGCCCAAGGTGGCAACGCTCTCCTCAAAGGAAATGATCGGCGCTACCTACGAGCCTATGACCGCGCTGATCGACGGCATCTGCGACATTATAGAGCGCACTCCCCCCGAGCTTGTTGGAGACATTTTACATAATGGTATCATTCTTCTCGGCGGCGGCAGTATGCTGAGCGGCTTGGACAAGCTGATACAGCGCGTTACAGGTATCAAGACCATGGTGGCGGAGAATCCCGATTCCTGCGTCGCGCTGGGAATGGGTGTCAAGCTGGGTACGCTGAACAAATACTCCTTTGAAGACGACAATTACAGATAAATCGAGGTATACAATATGAATTACGTAACAGCGGGCTACGAGCCCCGCGCGGTTTTGGAAATATTCGAGGAGCTCTGCGCCATCCCCCACGGCTCGGGTAACGAAAAGGGCGTGGCAGATTACGTAGAAGCATATGCAAAAAAAAGAGGGCTCTTCGTGCTCCGCGATGAAACGGGAAACGTTTTCGTTCGCAAGGAGGCAACGGAGGGATATGAAAACACACCCGCGATCCTTTTGCAGGGTCATATGGATATGGTGTGTGAGAAAAACGCGGATTCTGATCACAATTTTCTTACCGACGGGCTGAAGCTTTCGGTAAAGGACGGCTTCCTGTGGGCAGACGGCACCACTCTCGGCGGTGACGACGGTATTGCCGTTGCCATGATGCTTGCGTTGCTTGATACAGAGGAGCATCCTCGGCTCGAATGCCTCTTCACGGTAGAAGAGGAGACCGGACTTGCGGGCGCAGAGGGCTTTGATTGCACTCCCGTTACCGCAAAAAGAATGATCAATCTTGACAGCGAAGAGG
Source organism: Clostridia bacterium (assembly GCA_017462125.1). The sequence continues at coordinate 8,984 of JAFTRQ010000020.1, forward strand.
AGTGGCAGATCACCGCAGGCTGTGCGGGCGGTATGCGCACCGAGGTCGAATTCGCTTGCAGCCGAGAGGCTTCAAAGGATAAGCCCTGCCTCACCATCGCCGCAAAGGGCTTTGCCGGCGGACATTCCGGCACCGATATCAACTCCGGCAAGACCAATGCCATCGTTGTGATGGCAAGATTGCTTGCCACAGCATACGATAAAGCAGCCTTTAAGCTGGTTGGCATCAACGGTGGCGGCAAGGATAACGCAATTGCGCGCGAATGCTTTGCAACGGTGTGCTTTGAAAACGAGGAGGAGCTTTCCGCGGCGAAAAAGGCCGTCATCTCCGAAAGCGTGAAGCTGAAGCGAGAGCTTTGCCAAGAGGATCTTGGTTATTCGGTCTCTATCGGAAAGGGTGAGCCCTGCGAAGAATGCTTGACCAAGGAATTGACACGCGCTGTGATCGCATTCCTTTCCACCGTGCGCACAGGCGTTTTGAAAATGAGCAACCATATCAAGGGATTGGTTGAATTCTCCCGTAACCTTGGCGTTGCCGAGTGCGGCGAGGATAAGGTCAGATTCATTCTTTCTACCAGATCCTCGGTAGAAGCGCAGTTGGATACGGCTGTGCGCGAGCTTGATATGCTTTGTGCTCTTGCCGGCGCAAGCTGCCGTCATTACGCTCGCTACCCGGGATGGGAATACGAGCCGCAATCTGCTCTGCGCGATGCTTATATTTCAGCCTATCGCAGCCTTTTCGGCAAGGATCTGACGGTCGGCGTGATCCACGCGGGTCTTGAATGCGGTATTCTTTCCTCGAAGATGGAAGGAATGGACATTATCTCCATAGGTCCCGATATGTACGATATTCATTCTCCCGATGAGCATCTTGATCTTGCATCTACCGAGCGCGTCTGGAAAGCCGTTCTCGCTGTAGTCAGGAATAAATAAAACCGCAAGGGAGAGGGGTATTCCCGAAAGAATCCCCTCTCCCTTCATCATTCATTTCAATACTTCGGAGGTTTTAAGGCTATGATGTTACTCGATAAGAGCAAGGTTAAAAATAACATTGAGAAAAGAATCTATGCCGACGTGGAGTCGGGAAGGGTCGGCGGTGCAACGGTCTGTGTCAAGCAGGCAGGCGAGATCGTTTATGAAAACAGCTTCGGTTCCGCAGGCGAGGGCAGGGAGCTGACCCAAAGCACGCTTTTCAGACTTGCGTCCATGACCAAGCCCATCACGGGTGTTGCCATTATGAAGCAGATCGAGCGCGGGCTGATTTCTCTCGACGATCCGCTTGAAAAATTCATTCCCGCATACGGCGAAATGGAGATCGGCGCGGTCGATGTCGAGGGCAAGATCATTATTAAGGGAAAAGCCGAAGGAAAGATCAAAATTCTGCACCTTCTCACACACACAAGCGGTGTGGCTTGCGGAGACCTTGGAGGAAAGCTCGGTTCAAAGCTTTCGAAGGAGGATTTTACCAATCTGAAATCGGTCACGGACGCATATGCGAAGCTTCCGATCTCCTTCGAGCCCTATACGGCACAAGCCTATTCGGGCACGGTGGGTTTTGACCTTCTCGCCCGCGTGGTTGAGATCACGGGAGGAATGCCCTACAATGAATTTGTGAAAAAAGAGATCTTCGAGCCGCTTGAAATGGCGGATACCACCTTTACTCCGTCAGCCAAGCAGTGGGACAGAATGATCTGTATGCATAATTTCGTGGACGGCAAGGCAGTCTTCTATCCCGTAAGCAGAGACCGTATTTTCGGAGACTACCCCTTGACCTATTTCTGCGGAGGCGCAGGACTTGCCTCCACTGTATCCGATTATATGAGGTTTGCGGATATGCTGTTAGGAAACGGCAAGGGAACAAACGGCGCTGTTATTCTGAATGAAAGCTCCGTAAAGCAGATGAGAACCGTTGCCGTTCCCGATCACGTGATGCCGGGAAGTCAGAAATGGGGACTTACCATGCGCGTGATCACCGATGACTCCTATAAGCGTCTGCCCACCAATGCCTACGGCTGGAGCGGTGCTTACGGCACCCATTTCTGGGTGGACCCCGACAATCAGATCACTGCCGTCTATATGAAAAACTCGCATTACGACGGCGGCTCCGGCGCGCTTACCGCCGCACGCTTCGAGGAAGACGTTTATTTATGATAACATTATGATAGCAAAAGAGGAAGCTTCCACAGAAGCTTCCTCTCAGCGTGTCGAGAAAATCTCGACACGCTGGCAGAGGTCGAAAAAGGTAGGTATATTTTTCGTTCTTACATTCGTAGCCGTACGAGGGTACGGCAGAGTGTAAGAACGGAAAAAGCAAGAAATCCCAAGGCGCTTTCGATGAGTGCCTTGGGATTCAT